>JAMOBJ010000005.1 GCA_039908095.1 Nitrospirae bacterium YQR-1 | reverse complement strand
CACCGCCCTGTGTGTTTTGAGTTTTGCTATCAATGCTTTTATATCGGATGTTTGTATATGTTCATTACTCTTAAATTTAATTTCGAAAGAATTAAACAGAGGATTTTCGCCAAAACCTTTTAAAATAAAATCATCTGACTTAAATATCTTTTTCAGGTCATCCATAGCTTTTTCCTTTGGTATGAATTCAACGGATTTTACAAACTTACCTCGTTTGGCTTCACTTTCTATGGAGGTTATCTCATCCCTTGCAGCATCATCTTTGAGCACAACAAGGGTTGAAAGTTTTTCCGGTATTTTTGAAGTAAGCATCTCAACATTGTACAGGACAAGTAGGGTGGCAAAAAAAATAAACAATAAAACGCCCAGCGTTGCCATTGTCAGGAAATTTATCCATTTTTCCCTGAAAATACTCTGTAAAGCCATTTTAAGTGAAAACATTTACGTAATCTCTTCTTTAACCAGTGCGCCCTCTTCAAGGAAAAAAACTCTTTTACCGGTGTTGGTAAAAAGTGACCTGTTGTGGGTAGCTATTAGTATTGTTGTGCCCTTGTTGTTTATATGCTTAAATATTTTCATAATGTTTTCTTCATTTTCCGCATCAAGATTACCGGTCGGCTCATCGGCAAGCATAACGGTAGGTTCACCCACTATGGCACGAGCCAGGGTTATTCGTTGCTGCTCACCTCCTGAAAGTGTTGCAGGGTAGCTGTCTGACTTGTGCCGGAGGTTTACCAGCTTCAGCACATTGTGGACACGCTCTTTTGTTTCCCGCTCCATTATGCCCCTTATCCGTAGTGTAAGGGCGATATTGTCAAAAACAGTTTTATTATTTAATAACTTAAAATCCTGAAACACAACACCGATGTTACGCCTTAAAAATGGAATTGTGGCCTCCTTGAGGTTAGAGGTATTAAACCCTGCTATTGTAATAGTTCCCTCATCCGGAGCCTCGGCAAGGTACAGGAGTTTAAACAAAGTGGTTTTCCCCGCACCACTGGGACCGGTAACAAAGGCAAGCTCCCCTTTTTTTATTGAGAAACTGACATTTTTTAAAGCTACCTGTGCCTCGTAGTACTTAGAAGCCCTGTCCAGTACTATCATCTATGCCTGTTTTAGTCCTTTCGCCATTTAAGCATTTATTTACCAATAAACTATATTATAACAAATTATGTTTAGTAATTATTAAGTTATGATTTTTTTATTTTTTTAGAAGAGAGTTTCTTTGGAGCGCCCTATTGCCCGAGACCATGGTTTTTTTAAAAAATTCTCATACAAATTTCCGGGCAAGTCTGAAGAGGCCGTAGAGTTTCAGGTCAATGTATGTATTTTCGTTTTCAAGGGCATATACGTTTTCATAAAAGTTTTTGACCGGCAGGGTAATGATTTCTATTTCCTCTGTGTGGTCAAGGTTTTGGCCGGATGTTTTTTCCGCATCAGTTGCAACAAAAACAGTAAGTATCTCGGTTGAGGCGCCGGCGGAAAGCGGTCCGGTTGCAATTGATTTCATATTTGGAGTACTGTAACCTGTCTCCTCAAGAAGCTCTCTGTGTGCCACAGCCGCCAAAGATTCCCCTCTATCGCTTAATCCGGCAGGGAATTCTATTACGTATTTTTCAACAGGAGGTCTGAACTGTTTTACTACCACTACCTGTCCATCTTTTGTAAAAGGCACCACTGCTATGATACCGTTACAGTTATGCCGTTGAAAGGCCTCCCAGATGAAATGTTCGCCTTTTGAGTTCTCCAGTCCGATTAGAACAGTTCTCAAAAACCTGCCTGTCCATGCTATTTTTTTATTTGTTACCTTAGGCACGCCGGCATCCTTTTTTTAATATATTGTTATTTAGCGATTTCAGAATCAGTATAACAGCTTTTGAAAAGTTTTTAACAGCCGTCGCTATATCCCAGTTGTCCTTATTTCTGTCAGCGACAATATTGCTGATACCTCTGACCTCTATAACAGGGATATCGTACTTAGTGCAAACATGGGCAATTGCCGCTCCCTCCATGTTTTCACAGATTACTGCATGTTTGTTTTTGAGCATAAGCGCCCTTTCGATGTCACCGGTGCAGGAAGAAACGGTTAAAAAGTTGCCCTTTGCCGTGTGGATTCCCGACAGACCTTTTGAAATTACATCATAAGTTTTTTGGGTAAGGAGGTTGTTCATGTCAAATGTGTTATAAAAAAGTTTTTTACCTTTTTTTACCAAGGGAATGCCCATCTGGAATGTATCTAAAAATCCGTCTCTTAACAAGACTCCTTCATCGCCGTATATCTCGCATGTTGAAACAGCCACATCACCAACATTGAGGCCGGAGTCAGGGTAAGCTCCTCCGATACCTGTAGAAATAACAACATTGGGCGCATACGTTTTTATGGCCAAAGACGTCTCACATGCAGCATTTACTTTGCCCATCTGCGTTTCAATGCAGAACACTTTTACGCCGTTTATGCTCCCATGACAAACACTACCGGAGACCGGACGGCTTTCTGAAGAAAGGGCCCTCCGTATGTTTTTGCCCTCAAACGAGACAGCATATAACACTACTGCCACCAGATTCTGCGGCCAACCAAACACCATATTGTAATATAGCATTATTTTGACAAAACGATAAATCTGGTGTAATTTATGGATAATGACCATGGACGATGTTGATGTAAGGCTCATGGAGTTTTTATATACTCTTACCCAAAAACTCCTTCAACTCATCTACCGAACCGGCTTTTTTTATGAGATTTTTAAACTCTTCCAGCTTATCCACAGTACTTAGAGCTCTAACCATATTCATTAGCTCAAGTCCACCAATACCAAATTTGAGTTCAAGTCCTAACTCTACAGCCTCAAGCAACCCCTCCAGCTTGCCCTCAAGTTTGCCCTCAAGCTTGCCCTCAAGCTTGCCCTCAAGTAACCCCTTTTCTACACCTTCCAAATAAAGTTCATCTTTAGTTATGTCAATAGTTACCGGCATTTTATTAACCTCCCTTATTATGGATTTTGTCAAACCTCTTAGCCTTGACAATTGTAGTAATTTCATAACATAGCTTTCTCTGTCCTCAGGTGGTAATTCTAATAACTTTGCAAGAATTCCCTTTATGGTTTCATCAGCATTGTCTGTTTTGCAGAGTATTGCTAAAATATTATCGCCTGGGTCATTACTTTCAAGCAGTTCCGTGCAATCAATATCCCGTATGTCAATTATCTTATAGGTGAAATGCAGGCCTGGAATTTTAATTTCGTTTCTCATGTTTAGTTTCGCCTCACCTACGTACAAAACCAATTGAGTAACAGGTTTCCTATATTCGCAGAATATCACACACAGGTAATCCAGCTCTCTGCAATCCATATTTTGGTCATTTTGTGCTTGTATCTCCATATGAAACAGTGATTCATCAGGAAGCTCCACCAGCAAATCGGGTTGTCTGTATTTAACTTGTGGAAATTGAACGTCCAGAAATTTTGCCGTTTCAAATCCTGTCAACATCTTCATGAACCTTCGCGGCAACCCTTTCATAACGCTCTTTAATGTAATGTCGTGATGCTGCGGCATTTAAAATCCCTTATCTTTCGTTTTTCTATAATAACATAATTGTTTAAGAAAAAACGTTGACGCTCTAATCAATCGGCAGTCGCTGTGTTTATTTCTGACTGCAACTTGGTACTAATAGCAGCAAAGATATAAAAACAACGTGTTCATGTCTTGACCGGGCAAATCCATGTAAGCACATAGTGGGGGGGTATATTACTTCATTACAAGGGGGCCCACTCAAATGCCTATTATTGAAATACCGGCGGCATTGGCGGCCTCAACCATCGCAGCTCTTTGAATCATCAGGGTGTGCTCCGCCTCTAAAGCCAGTACACGCGCTTTAACCTCAATCATTGCATTTATCGTGTTGAGGCCGCAGGCCGGATAATCAAATCTTTTATCCTGATTCGGTTTGCTTACCTTTATTATGACGGCCCCCGGGCCTGCAAGCGTCCCACCCCGTGTAATTGCCATATCTGTGCCCTCTATCGCCTCAACCGCCATGACGGCCATGTTTCTCACCACCACCGTTTGACCTATATCCAGTCTGCCAATCTCCTTTGCCATAGTAAAACCAAATTCCACATCTTTTACCTCTGCATCAGTAAGACCCTTTTTGGTCACCACCGCCTTTGGCGTCAAAAGCTCCGATGTAAAATCCGTAACATCAAGCATCGTGATGCCCTCTTTAGCAAACTCCGCCACCAGCCCAAGCAGAATAGAATCATCACTGCGGTCTTTTAATTTCACAAGAAATGTCACTGCTCTCAGGTCAGGTTTGATCTTGCCTTCATAAAGAAGCGATTTAGGCACCTTGCCCCCCATTACCGCCTCCTTTACTCCTGACTTTTTCAGCGTATCTATTATTGTGCCAAGCTTACCCACACTTACAGGTTTAAAATGCTCGACATAATCACCCAATCTCTCATCCACAAGCGGCTGCAGGCCAACAGCAAACACCTCATACCCTTTTAGATGCGCCCCCTCGGCTATTGCCCTGGGTAAGTCCCCCTTGCCTGCTATTAAACCTAAAAGCTTCGCCCCCACTTTACCTGCAAATCCCCCGCTTATTTCTTGAAATAAACTCTGTCAACATAACAATATCCTCATTATGGCCTAATTCAATTTGTACTTTCTCCAGCGCCTCTTTTAGTGTGAGTTTATCCCTGAAAAGTATCTTATATGCTCTCTTTAAATCCTGAATCCTCTCATCTGTAAAACCATGCCGCTTCAGTCCTATAACATTAGGGCCATATAACCGTGCCCGCGGCCCCGAGGCCATCATAAAAGGGGGAATGTCCTGCCCGATTCCACTAAAACCCCCTACCATCGCATATGCCCCTATCCGTGTAAACTGGTGCACAGCCACTATCCCGCCAAATACAGCAAAGTCCTCCACCACCACATGCCCTGCAAGCGTTGCTGCATTGGCCATCACTATTGAATTACCCAGCTTACAGTCATGGGCTATATGAACGTATGCCATTATAAAGTTACCGTTTCCTATTACAGTAACCCCGTCTCCACCGATTGAAGCTCTGTGAATCGAGGTGTATTCCCTTATTATATTGTTATCGCCTATGACGATTTTTGTCGGTCTGCCGTCATATTTCAAATCCTGAGGAGGAAGTCCTATGCATGTGTAAGGATAAATCCGGCAATTCTGTCCTATCTCCACTATCCCGTCTAAAACAATGTTTGACATCAGTTTTGTACCGGCGCCAACTGTTACATCATCCCCTATTATGCAGTTAGCACCAACCACTGTATCCTCAGCAAGCCTTGCCCCCTTTCCCACTAAAGCACTCGGATGAATATCAGGCTTCATGCTCATGACTCCTTTTCTATGACCATTGCAGTAAATTCAGCCTCTGATACAACCCCGCCATCTACCGTAGCTTTGCCGATAAACCGCCACACTGTACCCCTCTTTTGTGTTACTTTTACCTCCAGAACCAGCGTGTTTCCAGGAACTACCGGTTTTCTGAATTTGGCTTTCTCTATACTCATAAAATAGACGGTGTTTCCCTTTACTCCGGATTGAAAAGCTAAAATGCCCGATAACTGCGCCAGTGCTTCTATTATAAGCACTCCGGGCATCACAGGATTATCCGGAAAATGTCCCTGAAAAAACGGTTCGTTTATCGTAACATTTTTTATACCACGGGCACTTTCATTAACCACTATCTCATCCACCCTGTCAACCATCAAAAAAGGATACCTGTGAGGTAATGTCTTAAGTATTCCCGATATGTCTATCATGTTGTCACCCTCCGATAGGTTTTAATGAGATTTATGCTTTTAAATTTTGATGCGCCCTCAGGCGGCATCCCCTGACAGGCTGTTAAGCTTTCTCTCAAGTTCCTGAAGTTTTTCATAAACTTCAGGAAGTTTTGTAAAAATAATGTGGGCTCTCTTATACCGGCTATGAGAAAAACACGGAGACCCCATGTACATGCCTTTGGAAAGTTTTCCCTTGACCCCTGACTGGGCGGCTATCATCGTGCCGGATGAAATCTCCGCATGGTCGGCCACTCCCACCTGCCCGCCCAACATCACATAATCTCCAATAACAGTGCTACCTCCTATCCCCACCTGTGCCACTATTATTGAGTTTGCTCCTATTTTTACGTTATGGGCAATCTGGACAAGGTTATCTATCTTTGTGCCGGCCCCTATTACCGTCTCACCGGTTGTGCCCCTGTCTATTGTTGTATTAGCCCCTATTTCCACATCGTCCCCTATTTTTACTGTGCCGACATGCGGCACTTTCACGTGCTTGCCACCATCCTGCTCATACCCAAATCCATCCGAACCGATTACCACCCCGGGATGGATTATCACACGGCTGCCTACTGTAACTCTTTCACGTATTGTTACATTAGGATAAATCAGACAGTCGTCACCTATCTTGCTTCCCGCACCTATGAAAACACCAGGATATACAACCGTCCCGTTTCCTATGGCCGCCCCACTGCTGATATATGAGGTAGGATAGATAGTTACCCGCCCCCCCAGTAATACATCAGATGCCACAAAAGCTCCATCCATCACACCCTTAAACTCATGTGCAGTTATATAGAAAAACTCCAGCAGCTTTGCAAAACTTACAGCGGGGTTTTTTACAATCACCTGGGTTTTATTCAGCCCCGGTATTTCCTCCCTTACAAGAACCGCCGATGCCTCTGACTCCCTGAGCCGTTCTATATAATTACTCCGGCTAATATAGGTTATATAGCCTGCTTTAGCCTCATCTATACCTGCTGCACCATCTATTTCAAGCTCTGCATCACCCGCTGTAAAACCACCGGTTACACGCACTATTTCCTTTAATTTCATCTAAATAAAATATTTGTTACTTTTTCTTTTCATTGAGTTTTTTGATTATTTTATCGGTAATATCTGCAGCGCTGTCTGAGTATATCACCATAGAATTGTCAAGAATTGCCGAATATTTTTCTTCTTTGCCTATTGTCAATACAAGCTCTTTTACAGATTTAAAGATATCCTTGGTTATTTCCTGTTCACGCTTTCTTACCTCATCCTGAGCCTCTGACGCTAATCTCTTGTACTCCCTTACCATAGACTGAAGATCATCCTGTTTCTTCTTCTTTGCGTCCTCTGACAACACGCTGGATTTTTTTTCAAGTTCCTCTTTGGCTTTTTCGATGGCTTTTTCCTTCTCATCTATTTTCACCTGATGGGATTTTACATACGAATCCAGTGTCTCTTTTGCTTTTTTACCTTGTTCAGACTCGGTAAATACCTTCTGAATATCTACAAACCCTATCTTAGAGTCAGAAGCAAATACTTTGCCCGCGGTAAAAACCACAAAAACTGACACTAAAACCAACAACAAAAGTCTCTTCATCACTACCCTCCTAAGTATGTTTTGTTTAAAGCCTGTTTTAATGTTAAACCTTTTTTAACTAAAAGAAACTACCAAAACCAAATTCCACTCTGCCCGTGCTCTCCCCCTCTTCTCTTCTGAGATTATAGCCATATTCCACACGTAGAGGACCAAAGGGTGATATCCACCTGATCCCCAGACCGGTTGTGTATTTCATGTCGCTTAAAGTCTTAGAGCCGTCCATAGCAGTTCCAATGTCAACGAAATACACCCCTTTAAGTTTAATCTCGGGAAGTAACGGAAAAATTATTTCATTGTTATTTAATATCTGGCTTGTACCTCCGATATAATCTCCATACTCATCCTTTGGCCCTGCATCTCCAAATGCTACACCTCTTATTGTGCTGATTCCACCGACATAAAAGCGCTCATAAACCGGCAGTGTTTTACCGAATAACCCTGTTCCATAATCATACCGAAACCTTGTCGAAAATGTAGTCTGCCCCACGAAAGGAAAAAACCATAAAGAATTCACTCCGGCTTTAAAAAATCTGTTTGTACCCAGCAAGCCCGCCCCTGTTACATAAGCGGAGTTCACTGAGCCGGTGGTAGGGTCAATATGGTTATCTCGTGTGTCTCTGCTTATTGAGGGTGTCAAACTGCCTGTTGTAGCACTTCCGTCCTGATCTTTTATTAATCTCGACGCTGAATTTTTAACATCAAATACGGTGGCTTTTTCAAATTTATAGGTTGCCCCTATAGTATAGTATTCAGCAAATCTCTTACCCAAACCAAAAGTTATACCGGCAGCCCTTCTGCTGTATAGTGAATAATCCCTGTCCATTTTATATATGCTTGATGTGAAAATCCATGGTTTATCCAAAAACCACGGATTCTTATAAGTTATCTCATAAAGAGAGGACTTTCCTCCGATTTGTGCACTCACCTTAGCTGAATTACCTGTGCCAAATAGGTTTGTCTGGGTTACGGAGACGATACCTATGAGCCTGTCAACAGAGCTGTAACCACCGCCAATGTTTATGAAGCCCGTCATTTTCTCCTTTACTTTTACATCTATATTGGCCACATCGCTGTCAGGCTCCGGTTTCGGTGAAAACTCCACTGATTCAAAAAAATCAAGATTATTAATGTTCTCATAACTTCTTTTGAGTTTTGCGCTGTTAAACAAGCCGCCCTCATCTAAAGTTATCTCACGCCTTATAACTTTATCACGGGTTTTGGTATTGCCTGAAATTTCAATCCTACCGATATGGTAAACCTTGCCTTCCTCAATGTTGAGCGCTATACTGACCGTGTGGTCTTCCTTCCTGGGCATAAACTGCGGCGTTACATTTGCCGTGGCAAATCCGCGTTCGGTGTAGTAGGAAGCCACAGAACTTATGTCCTTTGAGAGTTTACCCTTACTAAACATATCGCCTGGTTTTAATTTAATACGCTCCTTCAGCACATCCTCAGGATATGTCTTGTACCCGGAGAGGGTTATACCGGTTACCTTATACGGCTGCCCCTCCGAAAGCTCAAAAACAATTGTTATAGCCTGATCTTTTTCATTTACCTGCACCATGGGCTCGCTTACTTTTATATCCAGATAACCATTGTCAAGGTACAAGTCCTTAATTTTTTGGATATCCTCATTAAGCACATCTTTTTTCAGATAGCCGGTGCCGGTAAAAAAGGAAAAGATATTCCACGTCCCTGTATCAATGGCTTTTTTAACCTTACCAGCGGAAATGTCCTTGTTTCCTGCAATTTCTATCTTGCGGATTTTTATCTTCTGGTTTTCCTTTATTCTGAAGGTTACCGTAACCTCATCTTCCTTTTCATATCTTATTACTGGATATATCTCTGAAAGGTAGTATCCCTCCTCGTTGTAGAATGCCTTCAGCTTTTCAGTGTTGTCCTCAATCAGAGAGTAGTCGGCAAGCGTCCCTACATTTAAGGTTGCCTTTTCTTTAAGCTTATCATCATCAAATTTTTCATTTCCATCATAAACAATCTTAATTATGGTAGGTTTTTCTTTAAGCTTATATATAAGCTTAAGGCCACCCTCGTAAAAAACCATGTCAACATTGACATCATCAAAATACCCCATCCTGTATATAATCTGGATGTCCTCGGAAACCTTCTCCCTCGCAAGAGGTTGATTGATTTTTTGGGTCAGTTTGTTGCGCACTGCGCCGTCCTCGATTCTCCTCAGGCCGGTTATGTCTATGGATACAACGAGAGGTTCCGCACAATAACCCCCCACCGCCGATGCTATTATCAGCATCAACGTTATAACTATTACTCTTTTATTCATAATTGCTCCCTTGCCATATTAAATATTCTCAGACATGCCATTATAAAGCATACATTGTCTTTGTGTAAAGTAGGTAAATTTATTTTTTCCAAAAAACTTTACTTTTTTAGCAAAGCACTTGTTTTTTTCTTTGAAATTTTGTATATTGTCATTCTGTAACCATATAACTGTAAGAATCTTTAAGAATAGATTAATAAAAAAAGGAGGTTTTAAAGTCAGTATGTCCATATTGGAAAAATACACGACAGAGCCAAAGATAGCCTATTTTACTATGGAGATAGGTCTCAAAGATGACATACCCACCTACAGCGGTGGGTTAGGCATATTAGCAGGCGATACGATTAAATCCACCGCTGATTTGAGGCTGCCTGTGGTTGCCGTTACCCTTATGCACAGAAAGGGTTATTTCACTCAGGATTTTGATGACAGCGGCTATCAGATAAGCAACCCGGTGCAATGGGACCCGGCAACATATATGACTCTTACCACCGAGAAAGTCACTGTGAGAATTGAGGGACGCGATGTCTATGTACAGGCATGGATTTATTTTGTTGAAAGTCTGAGGGGTGGTGCAGTTCCCGTGTTGTACCTGGATACGGATATGCCGCAAAACTCTCCTCAAGACAGAGAGCTGACTCATTGTCTCTACGGCGGGGACACATCATACAGAATCAAGCAGGAGATAATACTGGGTATCGGCGGTGTCAGAATGCTCAGGGAACTCGGCTTTACCGTTAAGAAATACCATATGAATGAGGGGCACGCATCGTTTCTGACACTGGAGCTTTTGCACGAATTCAAAAAAGACATCGAGAGCGTATGGGATGAGTCACTCATCTGGGATTTCGAAAAGGTTAAGGATGTCTGTGTCTTCACCACACATACTCCTGTAGAGGCCGGCCACGACAGG
The DNA here is from genome assembly GCA_039908095.1 of Nitrospirae bacterium YQR-1. NCBI lineage: Bacteria > Pseudomonadati > Nitrospirota > Nitrospirae bacterium YQR-1. The sequence continues at coordinate 103,999 of JAMOBJ010000005.1, read as the reverse complement.
TTTACCTATGAGCTTTATAATAAAGTGATGGGGGATTATTTTCCTGAAAGAGTTCTTAAAGCACTTGCAGGGGATGAGATTTTAAACATGACTTTGCTGGCTTTGAATCTGAGTAATTTCGTAAATGGCGTGGCCAAAAAACACGGGGAAGTCTCACAAAGCATGTTCCCAGGTTACAGGATTAATGCTATCACAAACGGAGTTCACTCCTACACATGGACCTGCGAACACTTTAAAAATGTCTATGACAAATATCTCCCCGGCTGGGCAAATGAACCGGAGATTTTTGTCAGGGTGGAGACAATTCCTGATGACGAAATCTGGAATGCACACATGGGGGCTAAAAAAGAACTGATAGACTATGTTAACAAGAACTGTAATGCCGGTATGGACTATGACACTCTGACAATTGGTTTTGCAAGAAGGTTTGCCACATATAAGAGGGCAAACCTGCTCTTTAGCGACATAGACAAACTTATAAAGATAGCCGCCGGAAAGGTTCAGTTTATATTTGCCGGTAAAGCTCATCCAAGGGATGACGCAGGGAAACTTCTGATTCAAAGCATATTTAACTATGCGCGTGACCTCAAAGATAAAATAAAAATATGCTTTGCAAAAAACTACAAGATGGACCTCGGTCTGTTGTTAACCGCAGGGGTGGATGTGTGGCTTAACAATCCCCTTCGGCCACTTGAGGCCTCCGGCACCAGCGGCATGAAAGCAACACACAACGGAGTGCCAAACTTCAGCGTTTTAGACGGCTGGTGGATTGAGGGACACATAGAGGGATATACGGGCTGGTCCATAGGGCCTCCCTCCACAGAGCTTGAGCCCGATGAGAAAATGAATGACATAGACGCCGCAGACCTCTACTACAAGCTCGAACACGTTCTGATTCCTACCTACTACGGTCCGAGAAAGAACTGGATTTTCGTTATGAAAAACACTATAGGCAAAAACGCCTATTACTTCAACACACACAGAATGATGAGAAGATACGTCACTGAAGCCTATATAAGGTAGTGTTGACGATAATTTTTTTAAGGGGGGGTGGAGATAATCTGAATCCGCCCCCTTTTTTGTTTTTTGTCCTTTAGTTTATAATTATAGTGCTTATCATACTTTAGGGGAGAGTACGCCACGGAGCTTGTGACGATGCCGACAAAGTTAGACGATTGAAGGCTGCTTGGTATTAGCTGATTATTTACACAAATAAAACAGATAGTTTCTCAAAAAACTCTTCAAAAACAGATACTTACGATGAGTTCCTTAGGAGCAGGAGAGCAGGAGAGAATGGCTGAAAAAAGATTTTACATACTCTATCCACCCATAACGAAGATGGAGAGGTATTCCTCTAAGGTGGGCAGTGTAGGGGGAGAGCAAATCCCCCTTGGGATATACTACATAGCCTCATACCTGCGTGAAAACAGCTATGAGGTCGCCGTAACCGACGCTGAGGCACTTAAACTTACCGAGGATGATATCATCAGGGAAATCAGGGACTTTGCTCCCTCCTTTGTAGGAATAAGCTCAACAACGGTAGCCTTTCACAGGGCATTAACGGTGGCAAAACTTATAAAGGAAACTTTTCCCGGCATAATTACAATATTAGGCGGCCCTCATGTTACCTCAAATCTGCAGCATGCCATGTCTTTCGACGCCTTTGACTATGGAGTCTGCGGCGAGGGTGAGGCAACAGCTCTTGAGCTGTTAAACGCCCTGTCAGAGGGAAAATCTATAGAGGGCATTAATGGCATATCGTATCGCGCCAAAAACGGAGAAATTATCAGCACAGGCCGGCGTGAGTACATCGACAACCTTGATACCCTGCCATACCCTGCATTTGATCTGATTGCCGACATTAATCTCTATAAGCCGCCGCCTTCAAATTATAAAACCCTGCCCGTGGTAAATATAATCACATCACGGGGCTGCCCAAGCGGCTGCACATTTTGTGATAAAAACATATTCGGCAGAATGTACAGAAAACGCTCGGCTCAAAACGTTTTTGACGAAATTCATTACCTGTGGGAAAAGTACCGGATACGGGAGATTGCCTTTGTTGATGATACTTTTTTAGTCAATAAGCAGCGCATTTACGACTTGTTTAACTTAATAAAAGCCACCGGATTGTTTTTTCACTGGACGTGTATGGCAAGAATAAATAACGTGGATTTTGAATTTTTGAAGTTTCTGAAAGACAACGGCTGCTGGAACATTGCCTTTGGCATAGAATCCGGAGATGAGGAAATATTAAAGGTGATAAAAAAAGACATATCACTGGAGAAAACCCGGCAGGTAATCGGCTGGTGTCATAAGCTTGGTATCAAAACCAAAGGGTTTTTCATAATAGGCCACCCGCTTGAGACTATTCAAACAATGAACAAGACAATAGAGTTTGCCCTGAGCATTCCTATAGATGCGGTAGTTGTGACAATAAACACTCCTATACCGGGCTCACCCCAGTACGCAGAGGCGCACAAGTACGGCTCTCTTGATACAGCGGACTGGTCACAGTTTAATTACTGGCGTCCGGTTTTTGTCCCCGCCGGATTAACAAAGGAAATCCTGCTGGAAAAACAAAAGGAAATGTACACACGGTTTTATATGAGGCCGCATATCTTGTTTGAATACTTCAAAAGCCTCTTTGGCAGAGGCGGCATTAAACGCCTTAAGGCTATTTTACCGTCGTTTTACCTGCTGATTCAGAGTAAATTCAAGAGGACTTATACTAAGTAGCGTTCATAGACGTAATACCAAGTTGCAGTCAAAAGAGTAACGAGGCGGCTGGGAGAAGGGGACACCTCCCCTTACAGGGGATTCCCATTTAGGGGAGACGCAGCGGAGTTTTCGACGATGCCAACAAAGTTAATCGAATGACTGCAGCTTGGTATTACCATTTAACTAAAGCGGACGCCCATGTGAGGCCGCCGCCGAATGCCTCAAGGAGTATATAATCACCGTCTTTTATGCGTCCGGTTAGTACCGCCTCATCGAGAGCGATAGGAATTGAGGCGGCTGAGGTGTTGCCGTATCTGTCAAGATTTATCATGACTCTGTCAAGACCAAGGCCAAGGCGGCTGGCTGTTGCAGATATAATTCTGAGATTTGCCTGATGGGGAATAAGCAGTGCTAAGTCTTTTGGATCAACACCGTTTTTTTCAAGGGCGTCAACAACGAGTTTTTCAAGTGTTCTGACTGCTACCTTAAATGTCTCGTTTCCCTTCATTTTTATGTAATGAAGCCTGTCATTTATGGTTTGAGCGGAGGTCGGGTGCTTGGAACCGCCTCCCGGCAAAAGTAAAATATCCGACAGCGCACCGTCTGAGTGGATGTCAACTGAGAGCACTCCGTTGTCACCCTCGTGTGCCTCAAGAATAACCGCTCCCGCTCCGTCACCAAATAAAACACAGGTGTTTCTGTCCTGCCAGTCTGTAAACTTTGTCAAGACCTCTGAGCCGATCAGAAGAATTCTCTTGTATAAACCGGCCTTTATATAGGCATTAGCGGTTGAAAGCCCAAAGATAAAACCGGAGCATGCGGCATTTACGTCAAATGCTGCGGCAGTGGCGGCCCCAAGCATTTTCTGAACATAACATGCCGTGGCAGGTATCTGCATATCACCGGAAATTGTTGCTACAATTATCAAATCAAGAGTGTCTGCAGTAAGACCGGCACGCTCAAGAGCAAGCTTCGACGCCTCATAGGCCATATCTGATGCCGTCTCGTGTTGCGCTGCAACTCTGCGTTGCCTTATTCCGGTTCGCTCCACTATCCAACTGTCTGAGGTCTCAACCATTTTTTCGAGGTCATTGTTAGTCAGAATTTTTTCAGGCAGATAAGAACCTGTTGAGATTATTCTTGCTTTAAGCAAATTTACATCCCTTCTACATCAGTTTTTTCTGAGTTATTAGAGGCTATTTCATAGGATATTATTTTATTTATATCCTGCAGTGCTAGTTGATATGTCATATTCAACGCATTCTTTATGGCTTTTGCAGTAGATCTTCCGTGACAAATAACACATGTGCCGTTTATTCCTAAAAGTGGAGCGCCTCCGCTCTCGTCATAGTCTGTGTGTTTTTTAAAATTTCTAAATGCCGGCCTCAGACACAAGAAACCCAGCTTGCCAAGGGTTAGATTGGATATTTCATTTCTCAATATTTGAATGACGGCCTCTGCCAGCCCCTCGCTCACTTTTAATACCGTGTTGCCGATAAAACCATCACAAACAATCACATCGGCAAGACCCTTAAAAATATCCTTACCCTCAATGTTTCCTATAAAGTGGATATTTGCCGATTTTAATAACTTAAAAGCCTCCTTGGTCAGCTCATTGCCCTTTGTGTCTTCCTCCCCTATGCTAAGAAGAGCAACCTTAGGCTCTTCAACGTGATAGACTAACTTATAATAGGCACTTCCCATAAGTGCAAACTGAAGTAAATTAATTGGCTTACAGTCAACATTGGCGCCGGCATCAATAAGTAGAAAACGTCCTTTAATTCTTGGCATTAGCACAGCTATTGCCGGCCTGTCCACACCAGGGGCTTTCTTAAGAATTGTCAGTGAGGTTGCCATGGCAACACCGGAATGCCCTGCGCTTAAGGCGGCATGCGCCTCACCGGATTTTACTAATTCAATCGCAACTCTTATAGATGAGTTCCTCTTTTTTCTCAGCGCAAACGCAGTGGATTCATCCATACCAACCACCTCTGAGGCGTGTCTTATTTCGATGGCTCCGCTGCGGTATTTCTTCTTGGCAAGGTGTTTCTCTAAAACATCTGCTTGCCCGACAAGGATAATCCCTATTTCCGGCAGCTCGTTTACAGCCTCCACCGCTCCGTCAACATTTATTCCGGGAGCATTATCTCCCCCCATTGCATCTAGGGCTATTTTCATTTCTCTTACTCTTTAAATTCTTATTCTTTTTCTTTTACTGCCAGGATGCTTTTGCCGTTGTACTTCCCGCAGCTCATGCATACACGGTGTGGAACTTTTACCGCCTTACAATCAGGGCACAGTATCAGCGCCGGAGCTTTACCCTTCCAGTTAGCTCTTCTTTTGTCCCTTCTTGATTTGGAATGTCGCGATGTAGGATTTGCCATTAACCATACTCCTTTTAATTTGTTTTTACTTTTGTCAGTAAATCTTTTAGTTTAAAAAAACGCTCCTGTTCATGTACTCTTTTGCAATTACAACTCTCAGTATTTAGGTTTATTCCGCAACCGGGGCACAGCCCGCGGCAGGTATCTGAGCATACTGCACTAATAGAAATATTGAGAATTATCTGTTCCTGCAACAGTGCAGTTATATCTATCTCATCGCCGCTATAGAGGCACAAATCCATCTCGCCTCTGGTAAGCTCAACACTGTCCTCTGTCTCCAGAGCCCTTTGCGGACAGTATAACAAATTAAGGTCAAGTGACAACTCACTTGTAAATTCAGTTAAACACAGTCCGCACTGAAACCCTAACAACACTCCCGTATGTCCGCTTACCATTACCTCTGTGCCGTTTCGTTGTAAATATATCCGCCCCTTTACAGGGCCTCTCGTCTCCACTCCTTCCATCTTTACAGTCATATCTATATCAAGACTCATCCCCTCATCGGGGATATCCATCACTCGCACTTTCATGTGAAACACCCTCTTACAATAATCGTATCTCTAAACTGTAGAGATGAATTATAATTTTAATAATTAAAACTTGTCAAGGTAAACAATAAATGCTATAATCTGTTCAGTGAATTTTTAAAAAATAAAATTTAAAGACGGCTAAGAGATGGAAGAAATAAACGAACTGATAGAGCAGAGAAAGAAAAAACTATATGAGCTTCGCTCCCTTGGGGCTGACCCATTCAATGAAAGATTTGATCCAAAGGACTCGGCAAGAGATTTAGCGGCAAAGTATGAAGTAAAAACACATGATGACTTTGAGGCACAGCGTATTAACTGTAGTGTGGCAGGCAGGATTGTAGCAATAAGAAACTTCGGTAAGGCCTCGTTTTCTCACTTACAGGACGGCTCCGGCGAAAAGATTCAACTGTATTTTGCTAAAAATATTTTATTCGATAAATACCAGATATTTAAGAAAACAGATATCGGGGATATTTTAGGAGTCACTGGAAGGATTTTTAAAACCAAGACCGGTGAGCTGACTATAGAGGTGGAAGATTTTAAAATTCTTTCTAAATCGTTGCGCCCATTGCCGGAGAAATGGCATGGGCTGAAGGATGTTGAGATTCGCTACAGGCAGAGGTACGTTGATTTAATAGTTAATCCGGATGTGCGTAAAACCTTTGCCATTCGTAGTAGATTAGTGAAAGCTATACGTGATTTTCTTGAAAGCCGCGGTTTTATTGAGGTAGAGACCCCCATGATGCACCCTATACCCGGAGGGGCTGCTGCAAAACCGTTTAAAACCCATCATAACGCTCTCTCAACGGATTTATATCTGAGAATCGCCCCTGAGTTATATCTAAAAAGACTCCTTGTCGGCGGGTATGAGAGAATATTTGAAATTAATAAAAACTTCAGAAACGAGGGAATCTCTACAAAACACAATCCTGAATTTACCATGCTGGAGTTTTACGCGGCATACAAGGACTATAATTTCCTTATGTCTTTTACCGAGGAGATGTTTTCATATGTGTTAAACAAGGTGGTTGGAGCACAGAGGCTTAATTACGGCGATGTAGAGCTTGATTTTACGCCACCGTGGAAACAGCTGTCTTTTTTTGATTCACTAATAGAAAGTGGGGTTCCTGAGGGGGTACTCAAAGATGCCGGTAAGGCAATGGATTGGGGCAGGAAAGCGGGCATGGATATTCCATCTGGAGCGTCATACACAAATATAATAGATGAGATATTTAAGGTAAAGGTGGAGCCGGAGTTAGTTCAGCCGACTTTTATTACCGATTATCCTGTTGAGATATCCCCGCTGGCTAAGAGACGCCCTGATAAGCCGGAGTTGACAGAGCGTTTTGAGCTTTTTATTATGGGACGTGAAATAGCCAATGCCTTTTCAGAGCTAAATGACCCGATTGATCAAAGACAGAGATTTACGGAGCAGGTAAGGGCAAAAGATAAGGGGGATGAGGAGGCGCACTGGATGGATGAAGACTTCTTACGTGCACTGGAATACGGCATGCCGCCTGCCGCCGGCGAGGGCATAGGTATTGACCGCTTTGCCATGCTGGTAACTAATTCCCACTCCATACGGGATGTTATCCTGTTTCCTTTGCTCAAACCAGAGAAGTGAAACTCCCTTATTATTTTACTATAGCGCTTAGATACCTTAAGTCTAAGAAAAAACATAAGAGTGTTTCTTTTAACACGGTTATATCCATCGGCGGTGTGGCCCTTGGCGTTATGGCATTAATTATAGTGCTCTCGGTAATGAGCGGATTCCATGAGGACCTGCAGCGGAAAATCCTTGGAGTTAACACCCATCTGCTGGTACTAAGCCATGAGGGCAAAATCCCCATGTATGAGGAGTTGGCGGCAAAGATAAGGACATACCCTAATGTTGTAGCCACGGCTCCGTTTGTGCTAGGCCAGGTGATGGTAGCACAGGGGAAGCGTGCTCAGGGGGTGTACTTGAGAGGGGTTATTCCTGAGCTTGAAAAAGACGTAACGGATTTAAGGAAATATGTTAAAAACGGCTCAATTGATGCTCTTAACACTACAGAAAACGGTATTGTGATAGGCACTGAACTTGCAGGAAATCTGGGTGTAACAGACGGGGACTTTGTAAACATCATATCTCCAATAGGGGATATAGGCCCGTTGGGGATGGTGCCAAAGGCAAGGAAATTTCAGGTAGTGGCTGTTTTTGAGATTGGAATGTTTGAGTATGATTCAAGCCTTGCGATAACAAACATGTTGGCGGCACAGAATTTTTTTGGTCAAGGAGATACGGCAAGCGGCGTACAAATTAAACTGGATGATATATACAAGGCGGCAGAGGTACGTGAGAAGTTAAATACAACACTGGGGTATCCGTACAGGGCACGGGACTGGATGCAGATGAACAGGAATCTGTTTTCGGCACTTAAGCTTGAGAAATTTGCCATGTTTGTTATTTTAACCCTGATAGTGATAGTGGCAGCGTTTAACATAATATCCACCCTTATTATGAATGTGATGGAAAAGGAGCGTGAGATAGCAATTTTGAAAGCCATGGGAGCAACGAATTCCGGCATTATGGCGATTTTCATGTTTCAGGGTTTTCTTGTCGGCGCAATCGGCACGCTTATCGGAGTGACGGCAGGAGCTGTAACCTGCTATCTGCTGGATTCCTATGAATTAATTAAACTTCCTCCTGATGTTTATTACTTGAGCCACTTGCCGGTTAAGTGGAAATTGTGGGATTTTGTGCTGGTATCCGCATCTGCGTTAAGCATTAGTTTTCTGTCAACAATTTATCCGGCGTGGCAGGCGGCCAAATTAGACCCTATCGAACCGCTGAGGTTTAAATAACAGTGTTTAAGCTGATAAAGCGTATTATATACATGGCGATATTTTCCCTAATAGGGTTTTATGTAATAGCGTACGTATCCGGAGGTGAGAATTTCCGGTGGTTTGGCCAGAAGTCGGAAAGCACCGGTAAGGTCATTAAAGATTTATCCGAACGGGCGGCAGAGAAGGCTGATGATATGAAAAAATCAGACGGATTATTAAAAGGAATCGTAACAAGCGCTTTCAATAAGATAAAATCTGAGCTCAATCCCAGGCCTGCCGTCAAAGAGGAAACTAAAGACAACAGTACAGCGAATGAGGACAACAACACAGCTCCGCAAAAACCCCGCAAACGGCACCCTAAATCTGAAACGGATGAGAAAAAACATGGTTACAATATCTGACCTTACAAAATCCTTTCAAACCGATGCAGGGGTGCTTGAGGTTTTAAAAGGGATTCACATGGAGATTGCTGACGGCGAGGTGATTTCCATAATGGGAGCCTCAGGAGCCGGCAAAAGCACCCTCCTTCACATAATGGGCACGCTGGACAGGCCAACCTCAGGCTCAATCGTCTTTAACGGGCAGGATGTGTTCAATCTTGACGATAAAAAACTGGCCTCATTCAGAAATAACACTATAGGATTCATCTTTCAGTTTCACAACCTTTTGCAGGAGTTTAACACGCTTGAAAACACGATAATGCCTGCACTCATCTCCGGTCAAAACAGGGCGCTTGTTACAGAAAAGGCAATTGATTTATTAGGCGGCCTAGGGCTGAAAGAACGTTTGCATCACAGACCGGCTGAGCTTTCAGGCGGTGAGCAGCAACGGGTTGCCGTAGCACGAGCATTAATTTTAGACCCTCTGGTGGTTCTTGCCGATGAACCAACGGGTAATCTCGACACTAAAACAGGTGAACATCTGATAGAGCTTCTGCTTAAAATGAATCAGGACAAGGCAACTACATTTATAATCGTCACTCACAACGAGACTTTCGCCAAAAAAACTAAAAAAATTTATCACATGGAAGATGGACGGTTGCTGGACTAGGAAAAGAGAAAGAAAAAAAAAGAAAGAAAAGAAAGAAAGAAAAGAAAGAAAATAGTTAAGGGAAAGGGCTTTGCCCTTTCCCTTAAAATCCCTTTCCCACAAGGGGAAATGATTTCCCCTTGACCCCTCAGTTAGACGATTGAAGGCTGTTCGGTATAAATTCTACCTATCTGTTATCTTAATTTCTTTTATTGTGATTTTACCTAAATTTGATTTAAATTCCGCATCAAACTGAAGTGTTTTTATGTTCTTAATATTAACCGGCATAAAGTCTTTATCGTCACCGACAAATTTCTTTATTGGTATTTTGATTATAACACCGGCTTTGGGATCACCGCCCATATAAGACTCAACATTTACAAGTGGTGTACTGGATCCGTCAAAGTCTAAAAATTTTATTTCGGGTGAACCTCCTTGGAAATCCCCGCTGAAACTTATAACCAGATAACCGTTTAGGTAAGCTGATAAGTCTTTCTCAGGAAGACTTTCAGTTCCCCACCCACACCATACATTACTTTTATTGTCCCATTTCCATTTTATTGTTCCGTTTTCCTTGTCAACTTTAACCAGATGTATAGGAGCATTAGTGCCACATTTTGAATATGCTATGTCTATTGTTCTTCCGTTGTTAAATATCACGCTTTCTTTTGCATAAGAATTACCATTAACTACAAGGAATGCAACAAATAGTACTCCTGTTATAAAGACATTCTTTTTAACCATGACGTTACCTCCTGTTTTTTAGTTATTGCTTTTTAAGTAGTTTTTTTAAGTCTGATATTTTCTCATTTGCCTCCCTATCATTTGCATCTAGTCTTATAACTTCTAAGTAGTCATCCAATGAATCCCTATAGTTTTTTGTATCAAACTCTGTTTTTGCAAGATTTTTGTAGAAATTAATTCTCTCTTCTAATTTGGTACTTGACAGAGAACTGATAAATGGCTCCTGCTTTGCGATGTTAACAGTATTTGTTTCCTCAACTTGTTTTTTTATAATTTGATTTGGTATTGAGTCTATCTTGTCAAAGCCAAAGATAATTAATAAGATCATCCAGATCGCATCAAATAATGTTTTTACATAGTTCTCCTTAATGAATTTCAAAACATCATCGCTAAAAGTTTTTATTAAACATTTCAATCTGCCGATAATGTTATCGCTTGTTGATTTACTATTTTTTCCTGTACTTTCAGATTTCACGTCCTCAGCCATCCTCTCAACCTCCTAATTTGAAATTTATACCAAGTAGCAGTCAAAAGAGTAACGAGGCGGCAAGGAGAAAGCGACCTCCCCTTACAGGGGATTCCCCTTTTAGGGGAGCGTACGTCAAGGAGCTTTCGAGCAAGCCAACAAAGTTAATCGAATGAATGCAACTTGGTATTAGAAACAATTTACAGAAATATACCCATTACCTTTTACCGTTAAAACTACAGACTTTATCAATTATGGATACAGTGCCATATTATAGGAATTATTATACATAATTGTCAAGCCTGCGAATTGCCTCATCAAAAAACTATACGAAAGAGAAACGTTGGCTTAAGTAAAAAACTTTACGAAAAAACAGTATCAATGGGTCAGAGAAAATGGACGGTGGAAGAAAACTTATACCAAGTAGCAGTCAGAAGTAAACACAGGCGGCAAGGAGAAAGCACTATGCTTTTAAATTAGAATTGGACCTCTAAACGTCCTGCCCGACCGCAGGGAAAAATACTTTTATTGTTGTGTGGTCATGTTCTGAACTTTCAATTTCAATTGTACCTTTATGATTTTTTATAATGCCGTAACTTATTGAAAGACCCAGCCCTGTTGCCTGCCCGACTTCTTTTGTTGTAAAAAACGGTTCAAGCACACGTTCTCTCACACTTGGAGACATCCCCATCCCATTATCGGCAACGACGACAACAACAGAAGCCGTTTCGGTATTATATTTAACGGAAACATTAAGGTGTTTAATGTACTCGGAGGCTTCAATAATTTTAGCATATATCAACCTGTCCTTTTCATCCATCGCATCTCTTGCGTTAGTGATAAGATTTATCCACACCTGCTCAAGCTGGTAAGGCTCTCCGATAATTGAGGGAAGGGAAGGCTCAAAGTCTTTTATTACCTCTATCTCATGAAGGCGTAACTGCTCATCCAAAAGGCTGAACGCCGCATCAATTGTATCAACAACATCTACTTTTATAAATTTTAAGGTGTCTTGTCTGGCAAAAGTTCTGATATGTTGAATTATCTTTGTCATTCTTTTTACCGACTGCTCTATGTCATCAAGGCCGGATTCAATTTCGGCCTCTGTCAAGCCGCCTTTTTCCAGCAGTTTGCGAAAACTCTTGGCAACCAAAGCTATGCCACCCAGCGGTTGGTTAATTTCGTGTGCCAGCCCGGCTGACATCTCACCAAGGGTGGCAAGTTTTGATGTTTGAAAAAGCTGCATCTGCATTTGGTTAAGCTCACTGGATCTTTCCTGTATCCGTCTTTCCAGTTCCTCATTCATCTTGGAGATAATTTCCGAGGATATCTTCAGCTCCCTGTTTCTGTATAACCGGGTTCTGTTGAGATGTATTCTCTCTATGGCTTTCTTAACAGAGAAAAGCAATTCGTCGAGATTGACGGGCTTAGTTAAATAATCTATGGCCCCGGCACGAAGTGACCTGATGGCATGTTCATTATCATTAGCACCGGTTACCATAATACCCTCGATGTCCTGATAGTATTTTCTTGCCGTGGTTATCACCTCTATGCCGTCCATATCACTCATGTTTATATCTGAAATGACAACGTCTATTTTACTGAATTCTATTATCTCCAATCCGCCCAATCCGCTTGTAGCAGTAAAAACCTCATACCCTTCCGCCTCAAAAAACCTCCTCAACCTCTTTACAACCAGCTCATCATCATCAATCAGTAAGAGAGTGTTCTTGTTGGAGAGGGTGCTTTTTTCTGTAAGCTTCTCCTGCGCCCTTCCCAGTGCCGCAAAAAGCTCCTCAATATTTATAGGCTTTTCTATATAATCTATAGCACCGTGCTTTAACGACTGAATGGCTATATCCTGAGTCCCAAAACCTGTAATTACTATTATTTCACAATCCGGTTTATTTTCTTTAACTTTTTTGATAAGCTCAATTCCGGTAATATCGGGAAGATTAAAATCAACAAGAATAATGCCGGCATTTGTTGTATTTATTTTCTCAAGGGCGGTTTTACCGTCTGCTGCAGTGAAAACTGTAAAAAAACCTCTTAACAACTCTTTCTCCAACAGATTGGTAAGCATCTTATCGTCATCAACAATAAGAACAGTTTTTGCGCTGGAATTCATGTTTTATCTCCTGCTACGCACGCTCTCCACGCACAGCCATTAAAACATAATTTTCTTTTACCTCACCGACTATTGTAATCAGTGTAAGGGTTATGAATGAGTATAAGCCGGTTTTTATAGTTTCCAGCCGTCCGGGTGTCATAAAAAGAAGGTCTATTGAATCAGATATCTGCTTGATGGAAATATCTTTTATACCTGTTTTTTTCATATTCTCAAGCAGTTTTTCATCAATCTTCTCAGGGCTATAATCTATCATGTCAAGCATTGCCTTGTTTATATAAATCAATGTAAGGTCTTTTTTTATAACCATGATAGACATCGGAATGGAATCTAATAATCTTTGGGCAAAACTCATAGCTTGCTCTACAATGGTTTTATGAATATTTATTATTACCTCTTCCTCATCAGTAATCTGGGCTATAATCTGTCTGGCCAGTTCAAGTTCGCGGGTGCGGTATTTTAATACTCTGTCACTGTTGAGCTTTTCTATCGCCTTTTCTATTGACACTATCAACTGGTCAAGGTCAACCGGTTTTCTCAGAAAACTCATCGCTCCGTCTCGCATTGCCTGTATGGCACTTTGTTCATCACCGTAACCGGTAAAAATTATTGCCTCAAAATCATCACTGAGTGCTCTCATTCTATGCAGAGCCTCAAGACCATCCATTTTAGGCATCTTGATATCTAAAAGGGCTATGTCTATTTTTGTCTGTGAAAAGAGACTTAGTGCCTCCTCACCGTTTGCAACATCGAAAATTTTCCAGTTTTCCTTTTCCAATACTCTCTTAAGCCGCTTACGAGGCACTTCCTCATCCTCGGCAAGAAGAATGTGAGGCGAGACTAGTTCCTTTTGTCTCATGTCGATCCTTTCTTTTGCTCTCCCAAGAGCCATACTTAAAATGTCAAGGTCTATCGGTTTTTTCAAGTAGTCCAGAACACCTTCACGAATAGCTGCAATGGCCGTATCAACCTCTCCGTAGCCGGTAAAGACAATTACCTCCGTCTCAGGGCAAAGGCGCTTTACTGTATGGATTACCTCCATGCCGTCAATGTCAGGCATTTTCAGGTCAGTTAACACTATTTGAGGGTTCTCCGACTGAAAAAGCTCTATTCCGATACGCCCGTTTTCCGCCTGTATTACCTCAAAGCGCTCTTTTTGAACGTACTTTGTTAATTGCTTCCTGGCTGTTTCATCGTCCTCTATTAACAATACTTTATACATAAAGTACCTCCATACTGTGCTGTTAAGTTTGTAATTCCACAGCAGGCAGCACTATTTTAAATGTTGTTCCGCTGCCGGCCTCACTCTCTGCCGACAACAACCCGCCGTGTTCTTCTATTATTTTTTTTGACACTGACAAGCCTAATCCTGTACCCTTTCCAGGCTCGTTGGTAGTGAAAAACGGTTGGAATATTTTGTCTTTAATTTCTGAAGGAATTCCTGACCCGTTATCCACAACATCTATAACAACAGCGCTTGTACCTGAGGACAGCCTGAAACTATCAGCCTGGTATGTACTGATTTCAAGTAATTTTTCCGCTTTACCGCTGCTCTTCAGTGCATTTTTTGCATTAGAAACTAAGTTAATTATAACCTGCTCAAGCCTTATTTGGTCGCCTTTTATTTGCGGCAGGTTTGGTACAAAGTTTGTCTTTATTATTATATTATTAGACCTCAACTGTTGCCCTAAGAGTTTAAAAGACCCCTCTATTATCGCATTAATATTTAACAGCTCTGTTACCATGTCATCAGAGCGTCTCGTAAATATCCGCATATGGTCAATGATAGCAGCCATTTTGTCAACCTGCTGTACTATGTCGGCAAGATCGGAACTAAGCTCCTCAGCATTATGCCTGCCCTTTTGTATATCTTTGATGATTGACTGACATATTATTTTTATGCCGTTTAACGGCTGGTTAAGTTCATGGGCAACACCTGCGGTAAGCTCTCCTAATGCCGAGAGCTTTGCAGTTTGGACAAGCTGCGCTGTAGCCTCCTTTAATTCATTATTGAGGTTTTCCAAATCCACCGCCTTTTTCTCCAGTAAATCTTTTGATTCCACTATTTTGTCAAAAAGACGGTGAAATCTGCGCTCCAAAGCACGTATCTGATCACCCCTGATTAATTCCGGAAGTTCTATCCCTAACTGATGTTTTGAAACACCTGCTATAAAACCGTCCAGCCTCTTTATGTGCCTCATCATGTAGATCATTATAATAATAAATGACACAATGAGAGTGAACGCTGTAATTATATTATATCTGAGGCTGCGGGAGAGTATATTTACACTGAGCCCTGCAAATGTGTTTTTTGATAACAACGAGACAAACGAATACCTGTTTTCGCTCTCACCATAATCTAAGAAGGACTTTCCGGTAAACATATACTCCACACTTAGATCATTGAGGCTCTTACCAAGGGGTATTTTCTCCGGCGTATTAGTGGCTATGATGCTGTTTTCATTTTCGCTAAATAAAGCTACAATGTTGTTTTTATCATCAAAACCGACGGAATCTTTCAAAAAGCCGTCATTTACCCTGTGAACAATTACGAGTGTGCCGGTTCCTTTTCTGTTTTCATCCTCTATGTCTTTTGAGGCAATGACATAATTGACGCCATCCAGATATGTCATATAGGAATGACCGCTTGAGGCCTCTATCACATAATTACTCAAAGAAAGCAGAGAGGCCGGGACAGGGTCTGAATATTCCGTATATGCCTCTCTTATCTCTCTGTTGCTGTCAAAGAGCATGGCATACTCAATTTCCGGATAATATTTTAGAACAGACACTTTGGGAAGCCATGGCGGAATTTCCCTGTAATACACTTTAAGCGGTATTTCATCGCTCCACCGGGGTTGTTTAATATAACTGATTAAGGAATGGAAGTTGGCCAATGCCTTAACACTACGGTTATAACTATAAAAATGTTCATCAAAGTTCTTTCTGTCCTGCCGATGTTGAATCTCTAATTTTTCAAACAGTTGTGTATTTAATAACTCCTTTAACGCCCTCCTGTGAAAATGATCCAACACGGTGCTAAGAGCGATTCCTATGATTATCGTAACGGCGGCAATCTTTACAGTGAGTGAAATTCTTTCCAAGAACCCATTGTCATTTTCTTTATCTTTTATAAGCATATGCACAGTATTCTAATTACGCTCAGTTGCGGCCTTTTTAAAAACCATCTTATACGTAGTACCGTTTTCTGTTTCAATTTCAATGGTGCCCCTGAGTTTTCTCTTCATCAGGTCATGCACTAACTGCATTCCAAGCGACTTTGCCTTGCTTAAATCAAAATCTTTAGGAATACCGATACCGTTGTCACCAACAATTAGAATATAGTTACCTCTGTCATCCTCATTAAAACCAACAAATATAGTACCCTGTTTGCCGCCGCTAAAAGCATATTTCATAGAGTTTGAAACTATTTCGTTAATTATAAGCCCGCAGGGGATTGCAATACTGAGGTCAACTTTTTTAATGTTGACATCCAGCTTTATAAGCGGAGGGTTTGAATGAATTTCATAGGAATTAACAAGCTCAGAGCAAAGTTCTGCAGCATATTCAGCAAAATCAAAAGTTGACAGGTCTGAAGATTGGTATAGTTTTGTATGAATCATTGACATTGTCCTGATGCGGTTATAGCTGTCAATAAAGATATTGCGGAGCTTTTCATCTGTCATACTTTCAGATTGAAGGCTGAGGAGACTGGTAATAATTTGAAAATTGTTCTTAACCCTGTGGTGGATTTCCTTCAACAGCATATCTTTATATTCAGCCGATTTGCGCCATTTTTCCATTTTATGCTTATAAAGAGCCATTTTCAAGGTTACATGTATCTCTTTGTCATTGGAAGGTTTGATGATGTATCCATAAGGTTCCGTTATCTTTGCTCTTTCCAACAACTTTTCGTCAGCGTAGGCCGTCATAAATATAATTGGAATTTCAAATCGTTTAGTTATCTCAGCGGCGGTATCAATT
Organism: Nitrospirae bacterium YQR-1; assembly: GCA_039908095.1. NCBI lineage: Bacteria > Pseudomonadati > Nitrospirota > Nitrospirae bacterium YQR-1. Next base: position 87,187 of record JAMOBJ010000005.1, on the reverse strand, counting down.
CCGTCCATATCGCCTTGTATTACGATGTCCATCAGTATTATATCAGGTTTATCCGCCTCTGCCTTTATTATTGCTTCCCCAGAGGACGGTACAACGGAGGTGACAATAAACCCAAGCTTTTCCAGTTTGCGCTTTAGATTCATTGCTATTATGCCCTCATCCTCTACTATCAGTATTTTAGCGTTTTCCATGTTTTTTCTGCTCCTGAGCTTTTTCAGATTCTCTTCTTATATTGAAGTTCCTTAAACCGGAGCTTAAACTCTGTGCCGGCTTTTACATTTATTTCCAGTTTGCCGCCAAGTTGATATTCCGCCAATGTTCTGATTAATTTTAACCCCAGAGAAGACGATTGGTTTATATCAAAACCTTCCGGTATCCCCTTTCCGTTATCTTTGACAACTAATTCGTACATTTTTTCGCCGATGCTTTTCATAGAAATCTCTAAAGTGCCGGATTTTGTCTCAGTGAAGGCATGTTTCATGGAATTTGTCACAAGTTCATTAATAATCAAACAGCATGGCATGGCGGTATCAAGATTTATCAGTATCTCCTCAATGTCAATATTAACAATTATCATTGAGGGGTCAATGCAGTATGAGTTAACAAGGTCAGAGACGAGGTTTCTAGTGTAATCGTTAAAATTAACTTCTGAGAGATTATCACTTTGATACAACATCTTATGTATGAGAGACATGGATTTTATCCTGTTTTTCATCTCATTGTACATATCAATGAGTTTTGCATCATCAGAGTCCTCAATTTGAAGCTCTATCAGGCTTGAGATTATTTCCATATTATTCTTAACCCGGTGGTGTATCTCACGTAGTAAGAGGATTTTTTCCTGAAGTGAGGCCTTTATCTTCTCCTCGTAGAGTTTCCTGTGGGTTATATTCTTAAAGATATGAATGGAGCCTTTAAAGTCTCCGTTCCTTTCAAAAATAGGTGATGCAGTTACCTCAAAATACTCATTTAGTTCCTCATGATACACCTCTTTCAAGCAAGCGTCTTTGCTGTCACGGGTTTTTACGTTAAGACAATGTACCAGATCATTTTCCAGGCAGTCAAAAATCTCATAACATGGTTTGTTGCAGGGAATTTCAGGGTTAATTTTGAAAGTCTCTGTAAATGCCCTGTTACACTTAATGATATTATAGTCTTTGTCATGTATGGAAAGCATATCACTGACACAGTTAAAAGTGATTTCCCATTCATTGACTCTGTATTCCAATTCTTTGACATAAGAATCTATCTTTAATTTCATTTGCTGCTTTTCCAGTGCTTTTTCAATCTCAATATGCAGCTCATCATATTCCACAGGTTTTTGTATATAGCCAAAGGCGCCTTCCTTCATCGCTTCTATGGCAGTTTCGACACCACCGTGGCCGGTTATCATAATTACCTCGACCATACTGTTTTTAGCCTTTACCTCTTTTAAAACATCTATACCATTTATCTTTGGCATTTTAATATCGGCTATTATGATATCAGGATTTTGAGCTTCAACCATTTTGAGGCCTTCAATGCCGTTTTCCGCTGAATAAACCTCATAGTTATCCAGCAATAGAAGCTTCTTTAGTCTTTCCCGTATTATTACCTCATCGTCTATAACCAGTAACCTCGCCATATTCTCATCCTCTGAAAACAACTATCGGTTATTAAATGCTAATTTAAGTAAACCAATGAATGCGCAATGATAGCTAATAATAGTTAAAATTTGCGCCGAAAGTCAATACAATCCTGATAGTTAATAAGCCTGGATTGGCAGAGTTTTATTTGCTTAACGTTTTTTGTTAAAGTTAAATCTCAATTCTGAACTCACACCATCTACCGGAGTTTCTTACAGAAAGAGTGCCTTTCATATTTTTCTCCGTGATAACTTTTGCGATGTATAAGCCGAGCCCGGTGCCTCCGTCCTTATCTTTGGTTGTGAAGTAAGGGTCAAAGATTCTACTAATGATATCTTCAGGCACACCGCCTCCGTTGTCGGCGATAGTTATTACTATTTTCTTAGTTACCGATTCGACAAATGCCCTTATTCTGACGATGCCGTCTGTGATTTGCTTCTGCTCAAATACATCTCTGATATTTGTTAGTATATTTAGTATGACTTGAGCAAATTCATTTGGGAAAAGGTCAACTGTTAATTCACTATCAAATTGCTTATCTATCACAAATCCTTTTTGTATAAAATAACCCTCAAGCAGTGATAGTGTGTTGTCTATCGCCTCTGTTATATTAAGTTCCTTTTTCTGTGGATCATTTGTGTAGTAGTTTCTGAAATTGTCAATTGTTTTTGATAACGCTGTCAGCGCAGACATAACAGATTCTATATTTTTATTTAAATATTCCTCATTCAATTCATTATACCGCCAGCTATCCCCTATGTCCTGAACTAAAAGGCCAATAGTTGTGAGAGGTTGTCTCCAGTGATGAGCAATATTAACCAGCAGCTCGCCCATTGCTATATGCCGGGAATGTTCATACATTAGTTGATCTTTTGCTCTGTTTTTTTCAACCTCTTCATCTACCCTTTTTTCGAGATCAAGTGTAAGTTGTCTTAATTGTGTCTCCATTGCTTTACGTTCCGTGATATCCGTTCCCACGCCTGTCAAGCAATTCTTACCATCAATTTTAATTAGCAATCCTGTAAAACAATAAGGGATATCCCGTCCATCTTTTGTATGCAGACCGGCATCAACAAAGGCAATGCCGGTTTTAAACACAGCAGCAATCGCTGTGTTAATAGTATCTCTGTCCTGCCCTGTGAAAAAATCAAGGGGTGTCATTTTTGCAATTTCCTCGTAGCAATAGCCTGAAACCGTCTCTAAGTTTTTATTCCACAGTATAAACTTGCCGGTGTTGTCAAAAAGATAGAACAGTCCCGGCAGCGTGTTAATCACTGATTCTGAAAACTTCTTCTCCTCCAACAGCTTTTTTTCAAGCTCTTTCCTCTTTGTTATATCCTGATGAATTGTGATCCAGACTGTCCCATATCTCTTATGTTGAAATGTTGACACTGTAGCATGGCACCAAAACAAAGTGCCATCCTTTTTTATATTCAGAATTTCACCTTTCCAATATCCGGTCTCATTTAATATTGACATTATTTGTTTCGCTTTATCCTCAGGTGAGACTTCGGTGGGGGCATTAATTAAAGAAACGTTTCTGCCTGTAAGCTCGTTTTCATTATAACCAAACATGGCGTTGAATTTGGGGTTGGCATAGACAATTGTGCCGTCTGAGACATTTATGATAGTAGCTCCCTCCTCAATGTTTGCAATTATTTCACCTTGCAGGTAGAGCTCCTCTTCCAACTTTCGCTGCTCTGTGACGTCACGTGCAATGGCATAAATCCTGCCGTTTTCAAGCACCGGACCTGCCAGCCACGACAGTATTTTATATGAGCCGTCTTTGCAGATATAACGGTTATCAAAAGTTTCAGTAATTAAACCATTAAGCTGTTTTTCCACTTCTAAAACGGTAGCCTGTCGGTCATCGGGATGAATGAATTCAACAAACGGTTTTGCGTAAATCTCCTCTTTGGTATAACCCAGTACCTTCTCAAACATTAAATTGACCTGTGTAAAGTATCCGTCTGCTGAGGCAATACAAATCAGGTTGGGAGATTCGTTAAAGAATCTCTCCCTTTCATCAAGCAGTACCTTTTGTTTTGTTATATCCTCCACCATTGCAAGATGATAAACGGGTTTCTCTCCGCTCATCCATAAGGGAACACATTTAAGATTAACCCACACAACATAGTTATCTTTGGTTTTGTAGCGTTTTTCCATGGTAAACATGCTAATCTCACCGCTTATCAAACGCTTCATGTTGTAAGTGTCCGGTTGAATATCGTCGGGGTGGGTAATATCCTGAAATGTTTTACTTAGCATTTCCTTTTCAGTGTATCCGACAATGTTACAATACGCCGGATTAATTGAGACAAACCGCCCTGTTGCAGACTCTATGACGGCAATCCCGATGGGAGCTTGTTCAAAAATTGCTTTCATTTCTTTTTCCATTAATGCTCACCAACCTATAAAAAATCTGTCATTGTTGACTCCGATTGGAAATTTGGAAATATAGTTTAAACTCTTCTCAATATTATAGTAAATTCCGCACCATTGTCAATATTCCTTGCAGTTAACCTGCCGCCCATGTTGTGCTCAATTATTGTCTTAGACATATAAAGCCCCAATCCTGTGCCCGCATCCGGTGATTTCGATGAAAAATATGGGTCATAAACCTTATCCATAATATCGGCAGGTATGCCGCCGCCGTTGTCACTTATTATAACACATATGATATCGTCACTCTCCGAGAGCAATATCTTTATGATTCCCTTAAACTCCATTACCTGTCCAAATGACTCAGCCCTACTTACTATTGCATCCCTTGCGTTATTGATTAAATTCAGTACCACCTGCTTAAACTCGTTGGGGTAGCCGGTTATTGTCAGATTAGCTCCCACCACTGCGGCCTCAACAATAATGTCTATATTACTCTTCTTTTTATATAATGTTCCAAACATGCCTATGATATCATCTATCGCTTTCTTTATATTGAAACGTAGCGGTGTTTTTGAGGGCATTAAAAAGGTGCGAAAATCATCTACAGTTTTCGCCATAAACGAAATCTGCTGCTTTACCGCCTCGGTGGATAAGGCCATTGATTCCTTGTTGAGTTCACCAAACTCATGGGCATCTTGCAAATCCTGCACTGTAAGAGATATGGCATTTAAGGGCTGTTTCCATTGGTGTGCTATCATTGCTATCATTTCACCCATTGAGGCCAGCTTTGACTGTTGAACAAGCATTTGCTCTTTTTGGTATCTGAGTTTTATTTCCTCATCAACCTTTTTTTCCAGGCCTGCATTCATTTCTATCAGCTCATTAGCCTTCTCACTGACTTTTGCAATCATGGTCTTAAATGTTTTAAGAAGCGTATTTATTTCACCACCGGTTACATCGGGAAATTTAATATCATAGTTACCATCTCCAACCGCAACTGCCACATTGGTAATTGCTTCAAGAGGTCTCGAGATACTTTTTGTAATTATCACTATTATTGATAAAATAACGACAAGACTAAAGGAAAGAAAAAGAATGCGCCTCTTTAAATATCTCCGTATGGGGAGAGTGACCTCGTCATAGTCGTGTTTAATCACCATCGCCCAACTAAGCTCCGGCGTAATAATCAGATATCTGTATGCGGCAAAAACATCCATCCCTCTGTAATCTGTCGTTACAATGCCGCCCTCATGTCCGTTAAAGACAATGTCTAATATTTTTGACTTTATTCTGGCCGGCTCATGGAAAATTACATTATTAGTACGTGCAATATACGTAAAATCCTGACCTGCCAACTCTATGTCATTAATATAAGTTGAATCTACATCGGCATTCAATATAGGCTTAATAAGGTCATCCATGTACATATTCATTATCAAAAGATAAGCCTCTTTTTCTATTGTCAGCCCATAAACATATTTTATAAGTAACCTACCGGTTTCAGCTTCTTTTATAACAAAAAAATGGTAGATGTGGTGACACTTAGAAACATCTCTAAACCAGCTTTCCTGATTAATATTAACGCCGACCTCACTTAAATCAGTGGATACCATTAAAAGCCCTGTTGCTTCTGCTATTTGTATTGATTTATAAAGTCTGTGAATTTCACTGATTTCATTTAATTCATTAAGTAAAGATTTAAAATTATTGTTATTCTTTAGTAAAGACGATAGTTCATCAGTTTTCAAGTTAGCTTTTGGCAATAATTGTTTAATTACCGCAATGTCTGCTCTTACAGATTCATTTCCTGACAAAGCTGAAACATCATCTTTCAGTTCGTCTATAAATCTTATTAAATATGATTTTTTTACGTCAGCCTCAATGTTTAGTGTGTTTAAAAACTCATGCTGACGTTGATAGTACATTCCATTTATGTCTGTAAAGGGGATTCCATAAATATTAAATACTTCTATGATTACAAAGATTAAAATAAACAATGTGCCGAAATATAACAGCATCTTACAGCGCAGATTCAAATCTCTGAATTTCATAGCGCCGGAATTATTCATTTGCTTTATCCTGTTGTGAATATTGAAATTCATTTAATCTATACGCCTCAGCCTTATCAAGGACTTTAATAAGAGCAACATTTGTAAAACTGTTATATGCTTTATTCCAGTCGGTATCATAAGGAAGCAAGCCGATTTTCTTTAGAAATATAAACTCATTATACATAGGGCCCCCCTCGCTTGTTATTTTTTCCGGTATAATTGGAGCCGATGTAATATTTGACAATTCCTTGAGGCTTAATTCATCTATCAATTCTTCAGTTAAATTAAGCGGCTGCGTAGTGTAGAGGTTATTTACCGATTGAATAACCCATGAGGCGGCTCTGATGCGGTTTTCCCTACTGCGTAAAAGCCATCGGATTGCACGAACTTCAGCCGCTAATATGTGATACACCGCCTCCGCTTGTTTTTCGTATAAAGATTTCCGGAAAGATATGTACCCGGTTGTCAGCATTTTATGAATTGCAAAGGTCTCAGTATTTTCTCTTGTAGATAAAGTGGTAACAGGTTCCCAGGCTGAGAAGGCAAATATCTTATTATTTTTTAGTGCCGCCGGCATTTCAAGTGATTCCAAAGGAATAAGAGTTACGTCCTTTTCACTAAGCCCCTCCTGAGCCAAAGCCGCCAATAAGGCGTAATGAGCGTTTGAGCCATATGCATAGCCTATTTTTTTGCCCTTTAGTTCTTTAATTAAAACCGGTTGTTTTGCTATAACGGCTGTATATCCCATTTGAATCAATGAGGGAATAACCACATCGAAACTTGATGCAAGAATAATTGTTGGCATATCTCCGCTGATACCTACACTTAAGCTGCCGTTTTTCATAAAATAGTTGACGTCGGAGCCCTTCAAAAATGAATAAAATCTCATTTCAAGTCCTAATCTGCTTAGAGATTGCCGAAGAATTGTATCCCGCTTAAGCGCCTCTGTTATGACCCCTGTGGGAGAGTATAGAGGCTGCACCCCTATATTAATAATGTTTTCATTTACTTCAAATTTATATTTGGAGTATATCGGATGATTGGATAAATCACTGCTTTGTAGGGGCGCAGTTGAGCGTCTGTCTAAAATCGGAGATTTAACAGCAATAAAAATAACAAGCAAGGTAATTGCTGATATTATTATAAGTCTCTTATACGTGTTCATGTTTACAGCCAAAAACTCCTTTCACATTGATTGTACAGCAATACGGTAATGAGAGTAAAGCATGAGAGTTTATTAAGCCGGCGTGCGCTAAAAAACCGGATTACGACTTTCTAAAACGACATAAACACACTCAGAGAAGTAAATTGTCCCCACCCAACCTCAGGATTTTTGCTATTATAATTTAGTGGCGGGAAAGACAATAAATAAAATTTCTATCAGGAGACAATTATGGTTCATAAAATGACTATGATTTATTGGAAAAAAGACAAATTTTGGTTAGGTAAGATTTTGGAGTATCCCGATATAATGACACAAGGTGAGACTATCGGGGAGTTGGAAGAAAATATAAAAGATGCATATCGCTTGATGGTATTAGAGGACGTTCCCTGTGATTTTAAAATGAAAGAAATTGCGGTATGAAACGAACGGAATTTATCCGGGGGCTCTTAGATGCAGGATGTATTTTTCTTAAACATGGAGCAAGGCACGATTTATATATTAACCCTGTCGCAGGAAAAAAACAACCGATCCCAAGGCATAATGAAATTGATGACATATTAGCAAAACATATTAAGAAAAAGTTGGGAATTTCATAAAAACCACACAGACGACAGCCGTAGGATGTATTTATACAGAACGTAGTTTTAAACTCTCAAACCCTTAGCCCCGAAATCCGATATAGAAAATCCGAGACTGTACAACAAACTGTGTCAATACTGAGAAAGTCAATGGAAGAAGGTGATATTGGGTATGAGTTTTTGTCACCAGATAATTAACGCTATATCCTTTAATTTCAACATCGTTACTCGTTTTTTTTACCTCTATGTCGGATTTCGGGCTTAGCAATTGACATAAACACACTCAGAGAAGTATCCTATGCTTCTACTATCTTTTAAGAAGAGACAGTGACTTGACAAACAATGTTATAGAAGTTAAAAACCTTGTAACCTATTACGGGGACAGGTTAATAATCAAAGACGCCACGGTTGACATTCCACGCGGGATGACAACGGTAATTGTCGGTGGAAGCGGCTCAGGGAAGACAACAGTGTTAAGGCACCTGATAGGTCTGCTCAAACCCCACAGCGGTGAAATTCTCGTAAACGGCACTGACATAGCCAAACTGAATGAGGAGCGGTTAAATGAACAACGCAAGAAAATGGGCGTGTTGTTTCAGGGTTCAGCACTTTTAAACTCCCTGACACTTGCAGAAAACGTGGCGCTCCCGCTTGTTGAGCATACAAAACTGAAGGAATCGGTTGTCGGCATAATAGTCAGAATGAAGCTGGATTTGGTGGGGCTTTCCGGGTTTGATGATTTCTTTCCGTCTCAGCTTTCAGGGGGCATGAAAAAACGAGCGGGGATAGCCAGGGCTATGGCAATGGATCCGGAAATCCTGTTCTTTGACGAACCCTCCGCCGGTCTCGACCCTGTTACCGCTGCAGGCCTTGATGAGCTTATTAATAAACTCAACAAGGTGTTTAAAATGACGGTTGTTGTCGTTACCCATGAGTTACCCAGTATTTTTAAAATTGCAGATTACGTGATTATGCTCGACAAGGGTGAGATTATTTTCACAGGCTCTATTGAGGACTTCAAAGAGTCGAAAAATCCAAAAGTTCAGGCCTTTTTGAAACGAACCCCCGAAGTGGAAACGCAATCACAGGGCGATTACTTCAAGATTATCGCAGGGGGTTGAGCCTCATAAAAAATTTGCCTTCACCTTAGCTGTCATTTGCAACCCCGATTGGGAATCCAATGTTATACCAATTCTAATTCATTTGTCTAACTTAGACGATTGAATATAACTTAGTATTACTTTTTCTTAAAGAACTTAAAACCGGCTTAAGCTTTATCAAAATAATCCGATAGCTATTAATAGTGGATTTTAATATAAAAAAGAATTGTATAACTAATATACATATTGAGTATGTCGCAGACTTAAAATTAATATGTACTAAAGTAACCCAAAAGGGGTAGAATAAAGTGACTAAAGGTTTTATAAAGCGATCGCATAAAACCAACGGAGGTTGAGCATGACAAGTATGGGTACAGTAGAAAGAGAGAAAGGTTTTACCCTAATAGAGGTAGCGATTGTACTGGTCATAATCGGCATCATAATCGGGGCTATAATGAAAGGTCAGGATTTAATGGATAATGCCCGCGGCAAGAGGTTTGGCGTAGAAATACACAAATGGGAATCAGCGATATATGCGTATTTAGACATAAAGGGTAATTTGCCCGGAGATGGAACACCAAGTGGGTTGATAGGTTCCGGCTCTGGAAATCCGCAGACTGATATCTCTAATGCAAATTTTCAAAATCCTCCCAACAACTCTTTCGTTTTAGGCCCAAACACCTACTATGTATATTTAGGAAGTGACTCAACAAGCGGCAAAAACTACCTTATCGCTTGCAAGTCTTCAAACTGTGGCACCGCCCTTACTTATACAATAAAATCAAATCAAATTGCGTTGAAGTTCTTTTCGACTTACGATACATCCATTGACGGCTCATCGGATGCCGGAGCCGGTAAAGTTGCAGGAATAAGTGCCGCCCCGACAATCGCCAATAATTCTTTTACCTCTCTGACTGTGCTCAGTGCCACAACAAACTGGACCTCGGTCAGCACAATTTTCGGTATGGCTTATGAGCTTAACTGATTGTAACAGTCTCCTGAAATTGTTGTAGCAGCCGCTTAAATGCTTAAAAACAGTCAAAGGACGGAAAGCAGACTACGTCCTTTTTGTTTTATAATAGAAATAATACCAAGTAGCAGTCAAAAGAGTAACGAGGCGGCAAGGAGAAAGCGACACCTCCCCTTAACAGGGGATTCCCATTTAGGGGAGACGTCAAGGAGCTTTAGACGAAGCCAACAAAGTTAATCGAATGACTGCAACTTGGTATAAGATAAAAAACGATAAAGCCTTTACACTGATAGAGCTGGCTATTGTGATGGTGGTTATCGGGATAATGTTTAGCATGGGGGCGGGGTTGGTAAGTTTGCTTATAAAAAGAACCAAAACTACTGAGACAAAAGATAAAATTACAGCGGTAGTTGCAGGGGTTGCAGGCTATGCCGCCACTAATAACAGACTGCCCTCTTCAGGAACTATATCAAGCGATTGTCCGCAGTCCTCAAGTGACTTTGTCTCCTCAATTTCAAACCAGTACGATTCCTTTGGCAAATGTATCAAATATATCTATGACGACAATTTGACTGCAACCGCCAATTCCCCCTACGAGGGGATATGTGGGCGAAGAACAACCTTTTTAACTGTAAGAAAATGTACAGATGCCGCCTGTGCTTCATACTCTGATGTTCAAAATACCGCTTTTATAGTATTTAGCAGCGGGGCAAATTATAATAACCAGACAGGGCCTTCTTTAGCTGTTACGTCGGCTACAACCCAAAACATCTATGAGCAGCTCCTCCTTGTGGATAACTATGTTACTGATATAAACAAAACAGAAACTTATGACGATTTAGTCCAATACGTAACTCTTGATGAGCTAAGAACAAAAATCGGCTGCAGCGGTTCACAACTTAGCATTATAAACAATGAATTACCCTTTGGGAATGAAGACTCAGCATACAATGCATCTCTTTATGCCCAGGGCGGCACAGGCTCAGTTTACTACCAGTGGTGTTGGAGCAGCAGCTCGTCCTCTTTACCCGGCGATCTGACTCTTACCTGTGCAGGCACACTTGGTAAAAGCACCGACAGTTGTGCCACAAATGGATGGCAGAGCTGTTCAAGTGTAACTATAGCCGGAACTCCCGGTGTTTCAACGACAGCAAACAGCTACAGCATTACTTTTTATGTAAAAGACAATGCCGGCAATACGAGCCAAAAATCGCTTGTGTTAACGATTAATCCGAATTGATTAACGGCAATATGATGAAACTATCTAATCAAAAAGGGTTTTCCTCTGTTGAGATATTTTTTTTATTGTTATTTATAGGTACAATGGCAACAGTTGGAATAGTGGCATTAAAAGGTAACGTCAAAAAGGGAAAGATTTTTGATACAAAGAAAGGCATTAATTCATTAGTGGCGGCGGTTATTGGTTATGCCGCCCAAAATAAGGCGCTTCCGCCTGATCTCTCATACGTAGATAATTCCACTGACGCCTACAACAAGTCCTACGTGTATGCCTATGATGCAACGGTGCTGACAAATGTTTGTGGAGCTGGTTCAACATCAATACAGATAAGTTCCGCTATAACAAACGTGGCCTTTATAATAACAAGCGGCGGGGCAAATCACACGGTTAATTCCACGCCAAACACAACCGGCTCCTACAGCGGCACTGTGACAATCTCAGGAGATGACATATACGGCTATGCCACGCTTGAGCAATTAAGAACACGGGCCGGGTGTGTGGCCTCAAAACTTTACATTATGAATAATGAACTGCCTAAAGCATGTGTGGATGGCTCATATACCGCCAATGTTTATGCCGGTGGAGGGCAGCCTGCGACTGTCTCCCCATACTACACATGGAGCCATAGTGCAACCCCTGCAGCCTCGTGGTTAGACAACACTTCTGTTTCTAATTATTATACACTTACAGGCACTGCCCCATCCACAGTCGGCACATACTCCGTGAGTTTCACAGTAACTGACGGCCTCAACACATATAGCCGGTCTTTGCCTTTAAAAGTGATTTTATGCACAGGCGGCACAGAAACAACATCAGATATTTCTTTCAGTGATCATCTTAATTATTTTGCTACAGTTGAGGGCAATAAAAATGTTGTAAAGTCAACAACAGAGGGCAACACTAAGCTGGTTTTAGGTGGTAGTGGTGGAGGTGCCGACGATTATGGTTATGGCTGCACATGGTTTCCGGATGAAACAAATGTGGTATCTCCATGTACTGCCATCAGTTGTCCACTGGATAACAGAACAACACGGGCATATTTTGAATTTAAAACTGCCAATAATGATACAAACTCACAGAGCACAAAATATGCCGGAGGTTTCACCTTTACACTTATGCAGGGTGGTAATGCCGCAACAGTGTGCGGGGGGGCGGATAGTGCTTTAGGGTATGGCTCCTATGGCACCAGAGCAGGCATCTCCGGTGACAGTGCAGCGACGGAATTTGATATTTACTACGATTCATTAAGAAACGATCCTGCATATTATAACCATGCCGCTTTAGTTTTTGAGGGAGACAATGTCCACGGTAATACTAACGGAAGCATTACTAACCCCTCTTGCAGCAGCTCTGTGGCTGAAGAGGGTTGTTATATAAACACCGGCAGTGTTACATGGATGGAGGATCAGGAAAAGCGATACGCCAGAGTGGAGCTACACACCCGTTGCAATTCCACCTGCTCAAGTTGCAACAGCAGTGGTTCTTATGCGTTGTATAAACTCTGGGTTGAGGACTCAAAACCCGCTAATCTGGATAACCTTACAGCCAACTACACCGGCACATCGGTAAAGGCCCGGCACTGTTTCCTGTTTCCGGATAATCTAAAAAATGCTAAACTGGGATTTACCACTGGAGTTCCCGACACCGGTAAGAGTAATAAATTCACTATCTCTGATTTTATAATTAAATTTGATGCAAACTGACGGCAAAATAATTATCGGGGTAACTATGACTTATAAAGGGGGGCTTTTTCTGATAGCTTTTATATTTAACTGTAGATTTCTGGAGCCGTTATATTCATTGATTGTGGGGGTGATGACGGCGTCCACTCTGCCGGTGCCTGAAACAATTGAGAGCTGGTCGCCAAGGTCAAAACCAATGGCGTCAAATTGTATGCTTTTGTCACCAAGCTTTAGTTTCAGATGATTCTTTCCTACTATTTTAGGTGAGTATGGGGTAAGTCCCTTGATTCCAAAAAAAGGCTCGGGATTTCCGTAACCGAATGGAGCAAGCTTAGAGAGTTCATTTAATAGTTTAAAGTTAATATCCTTGAGTGTGCAGTCGGTGTCAATCATAATCATGGACTGAGCAGTGGAGCCGGCGGATGTGCGCCCTATCACCTCATTTAAGGCGGCAGTAAATTGAGGTATCATTTCGAGGTTAAGTTTAAGGCCGGCAGCCTGCTTGTGTCCGCCAAACTGTATCAGATACTCTGAGCAGTCACAGAGGACTTTATAAATATCAATTTCAGGCACGCCTCGGGCTGAACCCTTAGCTACTGAGTGTTTAACAGAAAACACAAAAGCAGGCACACCAAACTTATCTGTAAGTTTGGAAGCTACAATTCCCAGCACTCCCTCATGCCAGTCCTCATCATAAATAACTATTGCCTTGTCAAAACCCTCCAACTCAATTTGATTCAAAGCAGACTCATAAACTCCCTCCTCAATCCGTTGACGCCTGAAATTAAGGGCATCCAGATTTGCCGCTATCCTTTTAGCATCTGAGTCCGAGCCGGTTAGAAAGAGCTCTACAACCTCCGAGGCATCTGCCATACGTCCTGCTGCATTAATTCTGGGGATTGCACAGTAGGAAAGAAGATCAACGTCTATTGTTTTACCTCCTGCCGAGGCAACCTCAAAAAGGGCCTTAAGACCGGCTCTGTTACCATCCATCAGTACTCTTATGCCATCTTTAACAATAAGCCTGTTTTCATCCACAAGCGGGGCAACATCAGCTACTGTACCTATGGCAGCAAGGTCAAGAAGCCCTGTCACCTCTCCGATGTTGGATGCATACAGTGCAAGGGAGAGCATAAGGGCAATTCCAGCTCCGGTGAGCATCGAATGGGGATTATCAGCAGGCATAATTTTTGGGTTTACTACCGCAAGGGCTTTAGGCAGCACAGGCTGCCCTGATTGTTCATCAAAGGCAGGCTTGTGATGGTCTGTTATTATCACGTCAAGGCCGGCCTCTGAGGCTTTGCCGGCAGCTTCAAAAGAAGATATCCCACAGTCAACAGTTACAATCAAAGAACACCCATAATCACGGGCAAGATCAACTGCCGCAACATGGAAACCATAGCCATGGTTAAATCTGCCTGGGATAAAATACCTGGTTTTAGCTCCAAGCTTTTTAAGGGTTTCAACCATAATGGCCACAGCAGATGTGCCGTCAGCGTCATAGTCACCGTGGATAAGTATGGTCTCAGAGCGCCGTATTGCCAGGCGTATGCGCTCCACAGCTGTGTCCATGCCGCTTAGCAGGCCTGGGTCTGACAATAAACTAACGGTGGAATCAAAAAAACTCCTGGCTTTTTCAGGAGTTTTGATGTTCCGGTTTATTAAAACCTGTGATAGGATTGAAGAGACATTAAGAGACCGTGCGAGGTAGTCAACATACTCGCTGTTTGTGCGCATAACGAGCCATTTCTTATGTAATGCCTGCACTGTTATTTTTTCACAAGTTGTTTATCTCCTACCCAAAGCAGCACTACAGGGCTTGCCACAAAGACAGAGGAGTATGTGCCTATGATTACGCCAAGCGCCATGGCCAAAGCAAAGTCATGGAGCACCTCTCCCCCAAAAAAATACAGGGCTAACGATGCAATAAACACTGTCAGGGAAGTTACCAGAGTTCTTGAGAGCACCTCATTTATGCTTCTATTTATAACTTTTGTAACCGGTTCTTTAATCATGGCACGAAGGTTTTCCCGTATCCTGTCAAAGACTACAACTGTGTCGGTAAGGGAATAACCGGCTATTGTTAAAAGTGCCGTTAAGAGAATTAGGTTAATTTCATATCCCAGGACATAAAAGATGCCAAGCACCGCCAAAACGTCGTGAAAGGTTGCAAAAGTGGCCCCTATGCTGAAGCTGAACTGAAAACGCCATCCCACATATATCAGAATTCCCACTACAGAGGCGATAATTGCCCACATAGCATCTGTGCGCAGGCGGCTGCCGACCTTTGGGCCTATTTCTGAGACCGAATCCACAGTCAGTTTTTTATCCCGAAGCCCTTTGGTCAGAGACTCTATGACTTTATC
Organism: Nitrospirae bacterium YQR-1; assembly: GCA_039908095.1. NCBI lineage: Bacteria > Pseudomonadati > Nitrospirota > Nitrospirae bacterium YQR-1. The sequence continues at coordinate 72,025 of JAMOBJ010000005.1, read as the reverse complement.
CGACACACCGGCTGTTGTGGAAGCGGCGTTTGTGTCGTGTGTTGCAGGAGAGGTTTTTTTTATAACTACCAACACCTTTTTAACCGCTGGAAACTCCTGTAAGTCAGCCCCCACAAGGCCGCCCGCATCAAGGGCCTTCCTCACATCATGTAATGTTACAGGCTGGTCAAATTTTACCTGTACCGCCGTACCGCCGGCAAAATCTATACCAAGGTTTGCCGTCCCACGCACCACAGCAATTATCGCAAGTATCCCCAGTATTGAAAAAGCACCTGATACGGCAAATGCTATAAAGCGTTTGCCCATAAAATCTATATTGGTTTTTTTGATAATCTCAATCATATGCTTAACTTTTGAACCTCCCTTTCGGCGTTTATGAAATCAAAGACAGCCTTTGTACCTATCAGCGACGTAAAGAGATTTATTGCTATACCAATACTCAGAGTTACGGCAAAACCCTTAATGGGGCCGGTCCCGAATTGGTATAAAACGGCAGCCGTTATCAGGGTTGTAACGTGAGAGTCCACAATGGTTAAAAACGCTTTATCGTAACCGGAGTCAACCGAGGCCCGTGGGGTTTTACCCGCCTTTAACTCATCCCGCATTCGTTCAAACATCAGCACGTTGGTATCAACCGCCATTCCAATAGCTAAAACTATACCGGCAATACCAGGCATAGTCAGGGTGGCATTAAGGGCGGCCATGGCACCAAGCAAAAACATTATGTTTAAGACAAGGGCAAGGTCGGCTATCAAACCTGAGAGCTTATAGTAGATTGCCATAAACCCCGCTACCATAATGAAGGCCGCAATGGCGGTCAGCTTACCGGCTGCTATAGAGTCTGAACCAAGCGATGGGCCAACAGTTATGTTTTGAAGCATATTGACGGGAGCGGGCAGCGCCCCTGCCCTCAGCACTATGGCAAGGTCCTTGGCCTCTTCCATTGAGTAGGAGCCTGAAATCTGGGCATTGCCGCCTGATATCTTTTCCTGTATCACAGGGGCTGAGTACACATTACCGTCCAGAATTATGGCAAGGCGTTTCTTTACATACTTACCGGTGATCTCCTCAAACAACTTAGCTCCGTCTGAGTTGAAATTCAGAGACACATATGGGCTGTTGAACCTTGTATCAATCTGAACCCTCGCCTCTGATATATAGTCACCGGTCATAAGGGAATCTTTTTTAAGCAGAATCGGTTTTTTCGTAACCTCTCCGGTTTCCTTATTGGTAATTCGCTCAAATAAAATTTCATTATCCCCTGCTATCTTGTCTTTAAACTTAGCCATTGTTTCGTCCTCCTCGAAGGACTTGATGTGAGCAGGCAGTTCTGCGGCAAGGGGGGAGTCGTCATCAACAAGTTTAAACTCCAGTTGTGCCGTTTTTCCTATTAATTCAATGGCTCTTTTGGGTTCCTTTACCCCGGGCAATTGCACCACTATTTCGCTCTCTCCCTGTCTCTGAATCACAGGTTCGGCCACACCAAACTGGTCTATCCTGTTTCTTATGGTTTCAAGGGCCTGTTCACAGGCGTTGTCTCTTATGGATTTTGATTCTTTTTCCGATAGGGAATATACTATTGACGTCCCTGAGTCTGTGACTGAAAGGTTTGGATAACCGTTTTCTATAGCTTTTCTTAGCTCCGGGGATGCGGGGCTTACCGTTATGTTTTTGCCGTCAAATTTCACATCGGCGTGAAGATTTTTGTTGTCTATAAGTTTCTGAATTCCCTGAGAGATTCTTTTTGTGGTTTGTGCAACAGCCTTTTGTCCTTCTACTTCAAATACAAGGTAGAGGCCTCCCTGAAGGTCAAGTCCCAGTATTATGCCTTTTTCCGGGGAGAGCTTCTTAATTGCCGGTGGCAAATCCTTATAAAAAGGCATATTAGGCAGCAGAGCGGTAATTGTAAGTAAGAGCGCCAGCCCTATCAGTAAAAATCGCCACTTTACAGATTTTTTCAATTTCGCCTCCTCACTTTATCAATCACCATCATTAGCGCCGCGTATGGTTGTTATAAAAGGTTTGCCGAATTTTACCTTTACGTTTTCAGAAATCTTAAGCGTAACCGTGTTTTCCTCCACAGACTCCACAACTGCATAAATTCCGCCGGTTGTTATCACTTTATCGCCTTTTTTAAGGCCGGCAAGCATTTCTCTGTGCGCTTTTGCCTTGGTCTGCTGAGGCCGTATCATTAAAAAGTAAAATATTATGAATATTACCATAAGAGGCAGGAAACTCATGAAGATATCCGGAGCTCCAGCCTGTCCACCCTGAGGCGGTTGCCCCATTGCCCACGCTATTGATAACATATACTATACACCTCCAAAATTTTTAGCTCATATTCTAACTCTTAATGTGCATAAAAGGCAAGAAAATAAAAAAAATTTATAGTAGCAAAGTGAAGCAGTGTGCCTAATTCCAATTCTAATTAAAAGTAAATGCAGGCGGCTGGGAACAAGCGGCGCCTCCCCTCACAGGGGATTGGAGCGTACGTTAAGGAGCTTTTGATAAAGCCAACGAAGTTAGACTATTGAATGCAGCTTGGTATTAAACCGGAATATCCATCTTTCGAGGTCAAATATTCTTTAATTTTCCTGTGGCTTTCGAATATTTTATAATCGGGGCGACTGGATTCGAACCAGCGACCACACGGTCCCGAACCGTGTACGCTACCAAACTGCGCTACGCCCCGAATACTGCCCTATCCTATACATTTCCGGTTAATGTTGTCAATACCTGTCAATAACAAATCAAATCGCTGCTACTTGCCGGGCGCCGGTGAGGGAGCCGGCTTAGGTGGCGGCGGCGGTGTTAGTGCAAGTGTTGGTTTTGGCGGTGGTACCAAGCAGAGCCTTCAGTATTACAGCAGATTTAGAAATGTTTATATGTTTTTTAGCTGCGATTGATGGCGCTTTTTTATTCTTTTTGATATAATAAGGTCATGCAAGTAATTACGGTACCGGATGAATTAAGAGACAGGCTTGGAAATGAGGCTGCTGTTGCCCTTGCCGCTTTAATCAATGAAGTAAATACAGAAGCGCGCAAGGACTCGTTGTCCTTTGCTGATGAACGACTGGAAAGAAGACTTTCAATAGAGACAGGAAAGATCAGAGAGGACATGGCACGCTTTGAGGGCAGACTTAATGAGCGTATTACCTCCGAAATAGCTAAAGTCAATGAAAGTATCGCTAATGTTAATGAGCGTATTACCTCCGAAATAGCTAAAGTCAATGAAAGTATCGCTAATGTTAATGAACGTATTACCTCCGAAATAGCTAAAGTTAACGAACGTATTACCTCCGAAATAGCTAAAGTCAATGAAAGTATCGCTAATCTTAACGAGCGTATTACCTCCGAAATAGCTAAAGTCAATGAAAGTATCGCTAATCTTAACGAACGTATTACCTCCGAAATAGCTAAAGTTAACGAGCGTATTACTTTTGAATCAGGTAAAATACATGAAAGAATTTCAAATCTTGAGGGAAATTTGCGTATAGACATTGAAAAAAATGGTAAAGAAATCGAAAAAGCCGGTAAAGAATATATAAAATGGATGTTTTTGTTCTGGATTGGCCAACTTGCCGCTACAGTAGCAATGTTCAGATTCTTTCTCAAATAAACAGTTCTGATGTTTTTTCTATCTGTGTTAAAGAACATTTTTTTATAGACTGAAATAATATAGATAATTTATACTGAAGAAGGTCAAAGCAAAATGGCAAATGATTTTCATTTATACAAAAAAGGTGGTAGTGTATAGCAATGCTGCTTGTAGTGTCACATTCAATTGTTTTACACAGGGTTCTTGAACATTATCTTAAGAAAAATTTCCCTCATATTGTCTGCGATAAAGTTTTCAACGATATTGATGCAGTGAGCAGATTACAGGGCAATGAAAAGTATGAGCTTATTTTAAGCGACTGGGATGATGATTACGTTGATGGGTATAAGCTGTTGACTTTGGTAAGAGAAAATCCTGTAACAAAGAGCGTTCCTTTTGTGATAATTTCTGAAAAGCATGATAGTGAAAGTATCATAAAGTGTGTAAATGCTTCAGTGTCCGGTGTTGTTAAAAAACCGGTTGATGCTGATGTTATTGAACAGAAGCTTAAACCTTTTTTTGAGAAGCTGAATATACAAAGTTCTGACATTGTAAAAAAACAGGTGAATATACAAAGTTTAAACATCCCGCCATGCCCGGCTATTATCAATGAGCTTCGTGGTGAGTTGAAAAGAACAACACCGGCTTTGGATAAAATCGTTGAGTATATAAAGAAGGATGTAGCACTTACGGCATCCTTAATAAAGCTGGCAAGCTCACCAATTTATGGTGCAGGCAAAGTTGAGAGCGTTTTAAGGGCTTTACATGTGTTGGGTTTGGAAAATTTTACAAATATGGTTTTAGCGGCTTTACTACAAAATTCCATTAAAGACTCAGGCATAGTTACAGAGACGTTTTGGCGGCACTCTCTAACCTCTGCAGTGCTGTGTTCTTTCATTGCAAATAAGAAATATCCCAAACTTGTTGATACAGCATATCTTGCCGGATTATTTCACGATTGCTCCATTCCGCTTTTTCTAAAGAGATTTCCGGGATATGAAAAACATGCCGACCTGGCATTATCCAACTCAACGGAGGGAATTGGGCAGGAGGAGCAGCACTACAGCACCAACCATGCAGAGGTAAGCGCCATTGTGGTAAAAACATGGAAAGTTCAAGACTGCGTTGTTGAGGCAGTCAGGTATCACCACAGTGTTGATGTCGGCACACCGCGTAATTCCGGTTATTACCAGAACGTCAGAGAGGTATGGTCAATTGTCGTTTTGGCTGAACACATAAGCCAATACTACGGCTACTCCGGCATGTTGCCGATAAAGTCTGACGAGGATTTCTTTAATGTCTATGAAAAAGCAATGGTTGAGCTGCATATGGATGTTTTAGACATTAAGGATTTAAAAGACGATGCCTTCTCAGTTATAGAAAACATTTCTGAGACTTTTTAGCCGATGTTGATAGATTGATAAATCTAAAGAGCAGTTATGACAAACAAATGAACATTAAAACATAATAAAAACAAGGCGGTACTTTGTATGATGATGCTTGTAATATCACACTCAACAGCTTTGCACAGGACTCTTGAACAATATTTGAAGAAAAATTACCCGGGCATTACTTACGAGATAATATTTAATGACATTGATGCCGTAAAAAAACTACAGACAAGCCATAACTATAAGATTATTCTAAGTGACTGGGATGATGACTACGTTGATGGATTCAAGCTGCTAAAGCTGGTAAGAGAAAATCCTGCAACAAGGGATATCCCTTTTTTAATGATTACTGAAAAACATGACAGCGGCAACATTATTAAGTGCGTTAGTGCCGGAGTGTCAGGATATGTTAAAAAACCAATTGATAATGAAATTATTGAACAGAAGATTAAACCTTTTTTTGTCAAATTTAACTTACAGGGACCTGAGACAATACAAAAACAAATAAACATAAAAAATTTAAATATTCCCCCGTGTCCTGCCATCATCAATGATATACGTATGGAATTAAGAAAGCCTGCTCCGGCTATAGACAAGATAGTAGCGCATATAAAAAAGGATGTTGCTGTTACAGCAATTTTGCTGAAGTTTGCAAACTCACCGGTATATGGCTCAGGCAAGGTAGATGACATTGTAAGGGCTCTGCATGTGTTAGGGTTAAAAAATTTTGCCGATATGGTTTTAGCCGCACTGCTGCAGGTTTCTCTCAAAGATACCGGAATTGTCACCGAAACTTTTTGGAAGCATTCATTAGCCTCAGCAACACTATGTTCTTTTATTGCCGGCAGGATGTATCCTAAACATGTTGATACTGCTTATCTTTTGGGCCTCTTTCATGATTGTGCTATGCCGCTGCTTTTAAAAAAATTTCAGGGATATGAAAAATATGTTGATTTGGCAATATCCAATACAGTTGGAATAATTGAAAAGGAAGAGGAGGCTTTTAGTACAAACCATACAGAGGTAAGCGCACTGATTGTAAAAAGCTGGAAAGTGGAAAACATAATTGTTGAGGCGATAAAGTATCACCACAGTACTGAACTCGGCACATCGCGTAACTTAGAATACTATACGGGGGCAAAAGAGCTTTGGAGTATTATTGTTTTAGCTGAGCACCTTTGTCAGTTTTTTGGTTTTTCCGGTCCCTTACCCATAAAATCAGACGAAGATTTTCTTAAAACGTATGAGAAAGTAATGATAGAGCTGCACATGGAAGTTCAGGATTTAAAAGATTTAAAGGACGATGCATTTACAGTTATAGAGAAAATTTCTGATACTTTTTAGAGTTGAAAAACAATACACCCTTCCATAGTTTATAGAAATGGACAAACATGCCTTCATATATGCTACAATGGCACATGGTAATATCAGGTAAAAAGGATAGTTTTTGAGAATATCGCTTGGCAATAAAATAAACTCTCTGCTTTTGCTTATGACATTAATAGCGGTTGCAGAGCTTCTTGCTATTTATTACTATCAATCGGCGCAAAGATATGACGTTTCGGTAATTAACATAGCCGGACGCCAGAGGATGCTCTCCCAGGTAATCGGCAAATACATCCTGTCGGTGGCTTATGGAAACCTCAATGATTTAAAGCCTCTTGACGATGCAGTTGAGCGCTATGACAGCAGCCTTTCGATGCTATATAAAGGCACTAAAGCCTCAAATGGAGTCTTTGGGCATAATGCCACGGTGGTTATATCCCCTGCCCCAAAAGAGCTGGAACCACTGTTTAAGGAAAACATCAATATCTGGGAGTCGTTTAAAAACAACATCGATACGATAAAAAATGGAGGCAGCTTTACCGATGATTTGAAATATACACTAGTCAACAACAATGCACTGCTTGATATCAGCAATAGAATTACGCTTGGTTTTGAAGATATTTCCAACAGAAAACACAGGCGTTTAATGAACGTGCTGTTGATGATGACGGCAATAGATATCTTGATTTTCCTCTTAGGCGGCTACAATGTCTATAAGCTAATAAGACCGCTGAGTGAGCTTTCAAAATCAGCTTTTAACATAGGAAAGGGGGATTTTCAACAGAGGATTACCCTTCCAAAGGCCAATGACGAGATAAGAGACCTTGCTGCTGCATTTAATACCATGTCAGAGAGTCTCAACGAAACAACGGTATCTAAGGACTATATAGACGGTGTGGTCAATGCAATGGTGGATATGCTATTTGTGGTGGATTCCTCGGGGATAATAAAGACAATAAATAATGCCGCCGGCAGTATGCTTGGTATTGACAGGGATGAGCTTATCGGCAAGTCTGTTACAGAAATATTTATTCCTTCCGAAAAACTGATGGTTGAAGGTAAGCTCAAAGAAGCTATGGCAATGGGCACTGTCGGCAAAGGCGGCTTAGGCAACGTGGAGGGCACTTTTATAACCATAAGCGGAAGCAGATTTCCCGTGCAATGTAGTTTTTCATTTATGAGGGTATCAGAAAGAAATGACATAGTCTGTGTGGCTAACGACATTACCCAGAGAAGGCGCTATGAGGAGGATCTGAGGAAATTATCCACAGCAGTGGAACAAAGTATAAGTTCTATTGTTATTACAGACATAGAGGGCAACATAGAGTTTGTTAACCAGAAGTTTACAGAGTGTACCGGTTATACTCTTGCCGAGGTCAAGGGTAAGAATCCGCGCATTCTTAAATCCGGCAAACATGACCAGGCGTTTTATAAAAACATGTGGGATACTATAAAGGCCGGCAATGAATTCAGAGGCGATTTGTGTAATATGAAGAAAGACGGAACACTCTACTGGGAGTATCTGTCCATATCTCCGATAAAAAACCCCGGCGGGGAGATAACACATTTTATTGCGGTTAAGCTGGATGATACAGAGCGTAAGAAAATGGAGGAACACCTCAGACAACTTGCACACCACGACGTACTTACCGGTTTGCCTAACCGCACCTTGTTTGAAGACAGAATTAATCAGTCTATTCTGCAAGCCAAAAGAAATGACTATATGTTTGCGGTGATGTTTTTGGACCTCGACAGGTTTAAGCTTGTCAACGACACACTGGGACACAATGTTGGAGACCTGCTGCTTAAGGAGGTCTCATGGCGGCTTGAGGACTGCGTAAGGAAATCCGACACTGTAGCGCGCATGGGTGGTGATGAATTTCAGATACTGGTTTCAAAAATAGTTAAGCCCTCAGACTTGATAACCATAGCCCAGAAGATAATAAAAACAATAAATGAACCGTATGTGCTTGGTCAGCACACGTGTCAGGTTGGTGTCAGCATTGGTATAAGCATCTTCCCCAATGACGGTGACACGCTGGAGGCCTTGAGCAAGTGTGCAGATGTGGCAATGTATCAGGCCAAGGAGCACGGAAAGAATGATTACAGGTTTTATGAGCCCTCTATGGATAAAGCTATAACGGAGCGAGTGACACTTGAAAAAGCTCTTATTACGGCTCTGGAGTCGGAACAGTTTCTGCTTCACTATCAACCACAAATAGATATGGCTACGGGCAGGATAGGTGGTTGTGAGGCTCTGATAAGGTGGCAGCACCCTGAGACCGGACTGGTATCTCCGGCAAAATTTATACCGATAGCGGAGGAAACGCGTCTGATCGTGCCTATAGGCAAATGGGTAATAGCCACTGCCTGTCGTCAGGGCCGCAAATGGTTGGATGCCGGTTTCTCACCAATTCGTATTTCGGTAAACCTCTCCGCACAGCATTTTAGACAAAAGGAACTTTTAAAGACTATAACTGATGTTTTAGATGAGACAAGAGTATCCCCTGAGCAGCTTGAGCTTGAAATTACGGAAAGCGGCCTTATGTCAAATGTTGAAGAAAGCATAAAGGTTATGCATCAAATCAGGGACATGGGTATAAATATTTCTGTGGATGATTTTGGTACAGGGTACTCATCTTTGGTTTATTTGAAACGTTTTCCTCTTCAGACGCTGAAAATTGACCAGAGCTTTATCCGTAACTGTCCATATGATGCTTCTGATGCTGTTATCACCTCATCTATAATCTCAATGGCTCACAGTCTCAATATCAAAGTTATAGCTGAAGGGGTCGAGAACATCCAGCAACTGGAGTTATTGCGTACCTTTGAATGTGACGAGATTCAGGGGTTCCTTTTCAGCAAGCCTGTTACAGCCCATGAGTTTACTGAGCTTCTTGAGGACGAACATGTCTATAGTCTATAAGAGTAAATAGCGCAGCGTGTGGTAATGGGCATTAAAAATCGTACTACACGCAAAAAAACAGAACCAAAAATCCATTGTCGGAACAAATCGTTACGTGAGGTTAAAGCACATTGTATCAATAAGGAGTGCAGACTGCGACAGAAGGGTTGTAAGGGATTTGAGGGCTGTCCCGGATACAAAACTATTTAGACTTGCAAAGGGTATTTTTATGATATCAGGCACACTGGAAGTAGAAGAAGTAACAGCACTTGCAGAGGCTCTTGTAAGGGAGGCGTCAGAGAGGCAAATCACTATATCAACAGCCGAGTCCTGCACAGGCGGGATGATAGCGGCATTTATAACAACGGTGGCAGGCAGCTCAGAGGTGTTTTTGGGGGGTGTTGTATCTTATAGTAATGATTTGAAAATGAAAGTACTTGGAGTCTCCGGCGATACGCTTAAAACTCATGGGGCGGTAAGTGAGGAGACAGCCCTTGAGATGGTAAGAGGGGTAAGGGAGCTAACTGGAGCAACGTTGAGTGTATCGGTAACCGGAATTGCCGGCCCCGGCGGCGGGAGCAAGGAAAAACCTGTCGGACTGGTTTTTATTGCGCTTAAGGGGCCTGAGGGGTTTGAACAGGTCGTGAGGCGCTGGTTTTCCGGAGACAGGATGCAGGTAAGGGTTGAAACTACAAAAGAGGCCATCAGGCTCCTTAAATCCCGTATCACACAGATGGCCACTGATAATGTTGACCCTTAAAACCCGCGTTTCAAACAATTCGTCCACTTGCGCTCTATATCCGTTATTGTGTATAATTGGTAATACCAAGTAGCCTTCAATGTCTAACTTTGTTAGTATATAGCGAAAACCATAATTCCATTCATTATTTTTAGTGGTTGAGATTGCCCTCCCCTGAAGCACACGGTAAAGCATTGTTTGATAAACTCAGCGCTATCAAGGTACTCGATCCGGCTTTAATATTTAATCTGAGAGTCTCGTAAGTCTGCTTACGTCTGAGTCTTCAAAGGCGGATTTCATATTATTTGCAAATATCCCTGTTAGAAACATCCCGATAAGCACATCGAACAATATACCTGCCTCTACAATTAACGGCATCTCGGGAGCAAGCGACAGTGACATCATAAATGCACCGTTTTCAAGCACCAGAAATCCCATAACATGGCTTATGATTTTCCTTCGAGTGGTTATTATAAGCATACCGATTATTACCGCTGACAGCGATACGCTGAAATTAAGCACATTGATATTGCTTCCGGCATTTTTCAGTATTGACGACAGCACAAACGAAAGTGACATTATGATTGTTGACAGCATTAACATCGCAAAGCTGCCTATAAAGGGGTCGGTTTCCCGTTTTATGCCCATACTCCTAATCATATGATATATAACCATGGGCAGCACTGCGGCCTTTACCACAATGGTTTCAAGAGCAAGAAAGATAGTGTGGCCAACGTTTAAAGACCCAGACTGTGCAAGGGATGCAAGAAAAAGCATAACTCCCTGCACTGACAGTATCATAACAAAGGCTGAAATACGGCTTGTTGTTGCTATGTATAAAATTGTGACTCCAAAAAGTATAACTGAAATATGATTAATCATTTATTCACACCAATTGTCAAAACTGCCAGCACGATGAGGGCTATCCCTGTGGCTCCAAATAGAAACTGAGGAACATGAGTCAACCTGAAGCGTGCAAAGACCGATTCGAGCAGCCCAATGGTGGCGGCAATTGCAAACATTATAAACATATACAGAATCAGAGACGTAACGGGGGAGACCCAGGCCGGCACAATAATCCCTGTTATGAGGGTGCCAAGAATGGATATTCTAAGAAATGAGGCCAGGGTCATAAATGCCAAATCAGGGCCGCTTACTTCTAACGTCAAAGCGCCGGTAATCATGGCGGGCTCATTAAGTGTCGCCGGGTCACTAACCGGCACTCGTCCGGCCTCCGCCAGTATAAACATCAGAAGCACAATATTGCCGCAAATGGCAGGAATGAGCAAATATGAATCTGACCAGATTTGTGCTAATTCAACAAACGACCAGAAAAAACCGCTTTGAACTGTGTCAGTCACGGGTGTTGGGATTACTGCATAAATTTCACTAAAAGAGCTCTTGCCGGTAAGTTGAGCCAGGGTTGCAATGATTATAAAAAAAGCAGGCTCAATCAGTGCTGACAGAGTAATCATCCTCCCTGCTCCCATACCGCTGAAACTGCCACCGGTATCAAGAGCTGATATAAGTGTAAAGAATCTACCGGCGGCTAAAGCACAGACAAAGAACACAAAATCGCCTTTAAAACTTATGAGAGCGGCTCCACTACTTATGGGAACCGGCAAAGCAGCAGCTAAAACCGAGGCAAGAGCAATTGACGGTCCGGCTTTGAAAACATCTGAGGCCGCTTCACTCACTACCTGTGATTTTTTAAATAGGCGGATGATGTCAAAAACCGGCTGCAACAGCGGCGCTCCGTACCTGCCACCCCACAAGGCCTTAACCTTAACTATTATGCCTGCCATGATTAATGCCATTGCAAGCATCAAAATATACCGAGACAGAGCTTGTACCGTCACAGCAGTCTCCAAAGGGAAATAATCAACAATGCAATCAGTGTTATCAGAACATAAAACAGGTAGTGTCCTATATGGCCTGTCTGTATCCACGCAAATAAGTTATAAAAGCGGTTTAGGGCTTTAAATATATTTCCAGCTATGTAGTGTTCAATAAAATCAATGTACTTTGTTTGATGGTGAAGCCTCTGTTGAGGGAAAAAATAGTCCTTTTTTGAAAGTTGGGAAACTCCGGGCATCCGGATAATTGTACTGAGCCGGGCCTCAGTGTCCTCATCCTCAATCTGTTGGCTATCGGCGGCTTTAAGTGAAAAAAATCCACCGTCTGTTTCTGTCTTTGCTACAAGGGGCAGGATGAGATTAACCAAAGGAGCAGAGAGTGATAATGCACTGTACTGCATCCTTTCATTAATATTTTCATAACCGCAGTTCCACGTGGGAGCTTTCAGAGTTGTACGTTTCCTGAGTAAAAGATGCCTACAACCAAATATAACAACAATCAACAGCAAAAATACTAACGATGCCCTTGACACAGATGATGCGGGCTCAAGGACATTTATAAAAGTAATGTCAGAAAAACCTGAGATCAGCACAACAGACGGTCTTATAATGGATAGTACCGGCATGGGAAAAACTCCTATAACAAGACAAACGGCTGCCATAAACACCATTGGCGCAAGCATCGAAAGTGAGCTTTCCTTAGCCTGAAACTCAGAACGTGGAAGTCCCTGAAAGCATATACCAAAAGCTCTTACAAGTGCTGCAAGTGAGAGTGCTCCAACTGAGGCAAGTGCCGCCGCTGTCATGACCTTTGCAGTGATTAATCCACCGGATGATACGGCCTCTGAGGTTATTAGGCTGAGATAGATAAAAAACTCACTAACAAAACCGTTAAAGGGCGGAAGCGCACAAAGTGACGCAGAGGCAGCCAGAAAACAAAAAGCTGTAACAGGCATATTTTTTATAATACCGCCCAAATTGTTCAGCTCACATGTACCGGTGTTTAAGTAAACACTACCGCAGGCAAAAAACGCAGTACTCTTGGACAGCGCATGATTAAGGATATGAAACAGTGCCCCTGTAAAGCCCAGAAAAGATAAAACGGGTATCGCATATGATTTCCCCAGCATTCCAGCGGATATCCCGATTCCGATAACTCCGGTGTTGCTGATAACAGAGTATGAGAGGATTTGTCTTAAGTCCCTTTGAGCCAGAGAGTTGATGACGGCATAGAGGGCGGTTATGACGGAGATTGCAAGAAAGGCATATGCTACATATGGAGAGGGGGATTCTGTAAGAGTTATAATGCGCAGGATGCCATAGACAGCCGTTTGGATAATGACAGATGCCACGATTGCCGGCACTGCACTGTGCGCCTCACCAGCTGCATTGACAGTGGCAGAGTGAAATGGGATAAATCCTGCTTTAAAGGTAAAACCAGTTAAAAAAAGACAAAGCAGCGGAGTTTGAAGTTTTGAAGACGATGCAAGCACGTCCTTGTAAGTGCTGAAATCCATACTTCCTGCCGCTGCTATGAGCATGACAACAGGGATAATCAAAAAAACAGTACCGATATGCATAGCGATGAGATAGTAAACGGCAGCTTTTTGCACTTTCGGTTCATGGCGGCCATGAAGCATTAAAAACACGGTAAGCAGAGTCACAAATTCGAGACTAATCAAAAAACCAACAGAATTTTTAACTGTAAACACAAGCATAACGGAAATAAACAGGAAATTAAAGAAAGCAAAGCTGAATTTCCTTTTTTTATCTTCCACCGGCAAATATCCTTTAAGATATATTGAAGTGAGGAAAAAGATAAGAGATGCGATGCCGAGAAAAAAAGCTGAAAGAGAATCAACCTCAAAGTTAACTATACCCATCGGCATTTGGAGATAGAGTGTATAGGCTGGCACATCGTTAAAAAAAACCGGCGGGATGGAAATAAACAGATTACCAATGAGGGCTGCCGCAATAGTCATAGTTGAAATATTGCCGGAAATTTTCGGATATTTTCCTGCAATTAACCCACCTGCTGCCAAAATGGCAATGGATACAAAAAAAACGGACATATGTTTGCCTTCCTAATCTGCCTGCTATCTGTTTTTAATGGAACACTCTGCTTCTGAGCGTACGTATGATACAGCAGGCCGGAGAACATGTCAATAGTATATTGCCACAGCTCCTTGCGGGGGTTGGCAATTACGGTGCGTAAGACAATTTTTATAAGTCATTATACCAAGTTGCAGCCATAAAATTGCCAAACCAAATGTAATTTTATTTACATATAGAATTAGTTTATGCTATCATATCATACAATAATCTTAGTAATTATTTGTACTAATACAGAATAGGCGGGCTTTGAGTAAGATATTGAGGTAATGTTACCGGATGCTTGGAAAGATATTATTGGTAGATAGGGACAATAAAAGGAGAGGCAAACTCTCTGTAATGCTTGCGAGAAAACAATATCTTGTACACCTTATAAAGACAGGAATGGCCGCTTTTGAAAGAGCCTCTGCTGAAAACTACGATATAATATTCATTATGCCCGGCACCGATGATCTGGAATCTCTGGTTGAACTGAGATGTGCTGTGCCAAATACCAGGGTGATTGCAATTAACTCTGTTTCAAACGGTAAAAGCACAGAGATAATTAACAGAGGGCTAAGTGACTTTAAAATAAGACCCTTCACACTTGATGAGATAGTAGATTACACAGACCGGCTAATGGAACAACGGCGGTTTGAGCAAAAGATAAGTAAACTGAACTTTGACCGTGTTTGTGTTGCCATATCCTCTCCGATAAGAAGGAGCATTTTAAAACTGCTTTATAAATCCTCATCCATCAGGTTTATTGATATGCTTAGAGAGATCGGTATGGCGGACGAACATCAGAAAGTGGTTTTTCACATTAGAAATCTAAAGCGTGCCGCTCTGATAACCCAGGATGAAATCAGAAATTATGTGATTACAAATGAGGGCACACTGGCTGTAAAAAGCATAGAATTATTTGAAAAAAGTTTTGCTGGATTTTCTATTGAAGAATAAGTCAAAATATCTGTGTTAATAATTAAACTATCGGGAAGGTAAATAATGGACGATCTTGAAAAATTAAAATCTCTGATTCACCACTGGCAACACCACAACGATGACCATGCTAAATCGTATTTGGACTGGGCTGAGAAAATGGCTGCCATGGGGCGTGATGACCTCTATCATGTACTTGTCAGGATATTTACTGATGCAAGGAAACTTAATGAGCTTTTTGATGAGGCGGCTAAAATTTTGAAATCTCAATAAGCAACCTCTCAGACTCCTTCAACTTTATCATGGTTATATCCATGTTTGTCATCACACCTTTTTCTAAACAACTTGGTATTAGTCAATCAGCCTTCGCTTTAACCGTTTTACACCAAGGTAGCCAAAGACCAACGTAAAGAGCACAATATAAAGGAGGTCTAAGACAAGAACCGGTTCTATTTTTAAAAAGCAGAAGGCTCTGGAGAGCCTTACGGAATGGGTTAATGGTAAGATTTCAACGACAGGCCGCATCCACCCGGGCAATTGAGTAACGGGAAAGACTGCGCCGCAAAAGAAAAACATCGGCGACAAAAGCCCGGTCATGTAAAAGTTAAAATATGCTATCGTCTTAACAAACGAGGTAATAAACATAGAAAGTGCGGCAAACATAAAACCCGTCATAAAGCCTATAACTGGAGCCATCAGCCCCCCAGGCAGCTTGATTATTCCAAACGGAGCTACTACAGCCAGCACGGCAAACGAAAAAAACAACCCCTTAGTGGCCGCCCACAACATCTCCCCCACAAGCAGGTTTTCCACACTTAGCGGGGCAGAAAGCATCCCCTCATAAACTTTATTAAATTCCATTCTGATAAACGTCCCGAATGAACATTCAAACGCCGCCGTCATCATAGAGGTTGTCACAACAAGGGCTGTTGCAAGAAATTCCACGTACCTTATGCCCCCAATTTCGGGCATATACCGGCCAAGCCCCAACCCCACACCCGTTAAAAATATCAAAGGCTCCACAAACGGCGGAAAACCATTGCTAAATAGATTTTTTGAGTACACCCTTACGTGGCGGGACCACACGGAAAATACCCTCGTAAAAACCCCAGGCATATTCATCACAAGCATTTTTCAGTAACTACAGACAAGCGCCGGGCTTAACCTTTTTTAATATCTCAGACGCTTTTTTGAAATCCGTCTTTATCTGCTCTTTGAGGGCATCCGGGCCGGAAAACACTTTTTCATCCCGTAGTCTTTCAATAAAATACACCCTCATAGTCTTACCGACTGCATCACCATTGTAGCCAAATACGTGGACCTCATAACTGGTCCGGTTCTCTCCAAAAGTCGGGTTACACCCGATGTTGGACGCACCGTCATAAAGAGCTCCATCTATTTTTACTTTTACGGCATAGACTCCGCACCTGGGCACCAACTCATCCGGCAGGGATAGATTTGCCGTTGGAATCTGCAAAATACTTTTGCCACGCCCTGTGCCGGTTATAATCTCCGATTGTATAAAATACGGCCTGCCAAGGTAACAGTTGGCATGTGCGATATCCCCCTTTAGCAGGTTATGCCGTATCACACTGCTGCTTATAACCGTCCTGTCTCTCTTAACATTTCTGACTACATGAAACTTAAACCCATACTTCTTGCCCCGCCGTCTCAGTGACTCAGTTGTGCCCTTCTTGCCCTTGCCAAACCTGTAATTATGCCCGACTATTACACAAGCGGCGCCTATTTTACCTACAAGTACGTTTTCCACAAAATAATCCGGCTCTATCGAGGAAAACTGCTTGTTGAAATCTATACACAGAAGCACATCCATGTCGGCCTTTTCTATAAGCTCCGCTTTTATATCAAAAGGGGTTAGAATTTTTATCCCCTTCTGCGGATTTACAACCTTTATCGGATGAGGGTCAAAGGTAATCACAATAGATGTGCCGTCTGAGGCGGCCGCAGCCTCTCTGACCCTGTCCAATATTCTCCGGTGACCGGTGTGCACTCCGTCAAAGTTGCCAAGGGTTACTATCGGATTAGGATATTTTTTGGTTAAATTATCCAGACCTCTTATTACTTCCAAAATTGTCTCCTTATAAATTAGTATAAATTTTTTAAACTATTCATTATACAATTTCCCCAAAAAATAGTGTTATAATCATATATGCCATCTTTAAAAATAAAAACATATCCGGCTGCCGTGCTTATGGGAAAGGCAAAACCTGTTGAAAACATAGACGGAAATCTCATAAAGCTCATAGAGGATATGAAGGAGACTATGCTGGAGTATGAGGGGCAGGGGCTGGCAGCTCCCCAGGTTGGCCGCTCCACACAAGTTATTATTGCAGACCCCTCCATCAAAGAGCCGCAGAGATACAAACTAACCATCATAATTAACCCTGTAATTGCCTATGCCGAGGGTAAAATGGAATCCATCGAGGGATGCCTTAGTATTCCTAAGTCAACTTTCACCATTGACCGTGCCATGAGGGTTTTTGTAAGGGGGATAGACACAGAAGGTAATCCTCTTGAGATTGAGGCAAACGGTAATTTCGCCCGCATTCTTCAACATGAAATTGACCACCTACACGGCATACTTTTACTTAACAGGATTAGCATTGGCGACAAAGCCGCTTATGATAAGAAAAATTTAAAGAAAAAAAAGAAATAAGTTTTTTTCAAAAACCCTGTGGGAAACCATTAAATGAATATAGCGTTTTGGGCAACTCCATTGTTTTCAGTCCCCGCCCTTGAGGGGTTAATAAGTAGCGGACATAATGTTTCACTTGTTGTAACCCAACCGGATAAGGGCAAACCGTCAAAATTAATAAAGCCTCCGGTTAAACAGGCGGCGGAACGGTTTGGTATCGAGGTGATTCAACCACAGAGCCTTAAATCGGAAATCTTTATTAATAAATTGAAAGTATGCCCTATAGATGTCAATGTTGTAATAGCATATGGCAAAATTCTGCCCTCTGAGATTTTAAATATGCCGGTGTTTAAATCAATAAACGTTCATGCCTCAATACTTCCCAACTATCAGGGAGCTGCGCCGATTCAGTGGGCAATAATAAACGGCGATACGGAAACCGGCGTAAGCACTATGCTTATGGATGAGGGCATTGACACGGGTGCGGTCTATTACACAGAGAAAGAACCCATCCGGCAGGACGATACATATGAATCTCTGAGCATGAGGCTCTCTAAGTCAGGCGCTGATTTGCTGATTAAAACACTAAAGGATATTGAGGCCGGTGCAGTTTTCCCCACCCCCCAACAAGGTAACCCCACCTATGCAAGGATTCTGAGAAAAGAAGACGGACTCATTGACTGGAAAAACCCAGCCCTGCACATTGTAAATATAATCAGAGGGCTTTACCCGTGGCCCGGGGCATACACGTTTTTTAACGGCCGGAGAGTGAAGATTATGAGAGCAAATGCAGTGCAATTACATCAGAGTAATGCCACCGCCTCCGCCGTGATTTGTCAAAGTGCAAGAGACGGCCTTGTTGTTGCTTGTGGACAGGGTGCCCTTTCAATAACAGAGCTTCAGCCGGAGGGCGGGAAAGTTATGTCCTGCACTGATTTTATAGCTGGAAGGGTGAGGAGACCGGAGGATACCATCTATGTGGGTTAAACTTAAAATCCTGTGGATAAGATTTCTGCGTGCCTTTACACTAAAAATACTATATCCGTTTCTTATGTTGCTGGGGGCATTCATAAAAAGCAAAAAAGAATCATTTCAGGACTTTATTATAAATCTGAACAATAAACTTGTGAAGAAACTCGGCATTAAGACGTCAAAACTATTAATTATGCTTCCTCATTGTCTTCAGATTGACAAATGCGACATAAGAATCACCAATGATATAAACAACTGTAAGAGGTGTGGCAGGTGTAATGTCAAAGATTTAATAACAGTGGCTGAGGAGTGTAATCTTAAACTCTATGTGGCAACAGGCGGCTCTATAGCAAGAAAACTGGTAAAAGACATAAGGCCGGACGCTATTGTGGCCGTTGCCTGCCAGCGTGATTTAAGCAGTGGGATTGCCGACTCACATCCGCTTCCTGTTATTGGAGTACATAACGAAAGGCCCTTTGGCCCTTGTTACAACACTAAGGTCAGTGTTGAAAAAGTACAGGAAGCTATAAGGGCATTTATTCAATAAACATTTTTTTAATTACAGACAATTTTGTTGACATAACAATAATAAAAATGCTATAACCAAAGAGGCAATTTTAAAATTACTACAAATAAAAATAAATACAGGAGGATATGTTAATTATGGCAGCACAAAAAAAGAAAATGGCAATAATAGCAAGCAAGGGTACGTTGGATATGGCCTACCCTCCGTTAATTCTTGCCTCTACCGCCGCAGCTATGGATGTTGATGTACAGATATTTTTTACACTTTATGGTGTGGATATAGTAAATAAGAAAAAGAATCGTAATCTTCAGGTAGCTCCTATAGGCAACCCTGCAATGCCATCTCCGGTTCCGATGCCTAACATAATCGGAATGTTGCCTGGTATGACCCCTATGGCAACTATGATGATGAAAAGCATGATAAAGAAAATCAACTGGCCGACAATCCCTGAGCTTCTTGATGCCTGCCGCGAGGTAGATGTCAGAATGATAGCCTGCACTCCCACACTTGAGATGACAGGTCTTACAAAGGATGACCTCATAGATGGTGTTGTTCTTGCAGGAGCAGCTGAGTTTTTGAATTTTGCACTTGATGCCAATATAAGTTTGTTTATATAATATTAAACAAAAGTTAAGGATACAGTTTTAACTTAAGTAGGGTGGGAACACATAATGTTTTGTAACGAATAAAGCGGAGCGATTCCGCTTTATTCGTTAAGGAGCAGCCATTATGACATCTAAAAAATCGGTATTTATTTTACTTATAGTTTTAATTTCAGCCTGTTTTACCTTAACTGCAAATTGTCTGAATGCGGAGACCTCAATCAGATGTGCTACAACGACAAGTTTACAAAATTCAGGCCTGCTTGAGCACATTCTTCCGCTGTTTAAGAAAAAGACCGGCATACGGGTGGATATTGTGGCGGTGGGAAGCGGTGCCGCCATAGAGATAGGTAAACGAGGAGATGCTGATTTTGTTTTTGCCCACGCTAAGGACCTTGAGCTTAAAGCAGTACAGGAAGGATATTTTATAAATAGAATGGAATTTATGTACAATGACTTCATCATAGTCGGCCCGGCATATGACCCTGCCAAAATCAAAGGAACTAAAAAAGCCTCGGAAGGTTTTGATAAAATTTCAAAATCCGGCAGCTTGTTCATTTCACGCGGGGATAATTCCGGCACCCATGTTAAAGAACTCAGCATATGGAAAGTGGCAGGTGTTGACCCCAAAGGGCAGTCGTGGTATTTGGAGTCAGGACAGGGAATGTCTAAAACACTGCGTCTGACTTTTGAAAAACTTGCCTATACTATTACAGACAGATCCACGTGGCTTGCCAGTAGAGATAAACCGGAACTAACCCTGCTATTAGAGGGAGACCCTGCACTTATAAATTACTACAGCGTAATGGCGGTAAACCCTCAGAAAAATCCCTCAGTTAAATACAAAGAGGCCATGGGATTTATAAATTGGCTGACCTCACAGGAAGGCACTGATACTATCAGGGAATTTAAGGATTCAGCGGGAAATCAGCTTTTTTTTAGTATAGAGAAAAAATAATCTCTATTGGAAACAATATTAAAATCGTTAGTCAGGGCTTTTTATCTTATCGTTTCTTTGGATAAGAGCTTTACAGATATTATAGTATTGTCTTTCAAGGTATCCGGCGGGGCGCTTGTTTTAGCGTCTTTAATCGGCCTTCCAGTTGGAGCTTTTATGGCTCTGCAGAAGTTTCCTCTAAGAAACACTCTTTTTGGCATAGTAAATGCGCTTCTTGGGCTTCCTCCGGTGATGGTCGGTTTACTTTTGTATCTTTTCCTTTCAAGACGAGGCCCCCTGGGGTTTCTCAGTATCCTCTATACCCCGTATGCAATGGTTATAGCACAGAGCATTTTGGCATTTCCCCATGTGTGCGCCATAAGCGCATCTGCCATACGGGAGGTAAACCCTCGCTTAGGGGTTCTTTGTGAAACCCTTGGGGCAACTGAATTTCAAAAAGCGTTAACCATAATCAAAGAGGCGCGCTTTGGAATCATCACGGCTGTAATGGCCGCCTTTGGCAGGGTTATATCTGAAGTCGGTGCGATTTTGATTGTCGGAGGAAATATCCTTGGCGTTACACGCGTTATGACCACAGCCATAGTGCTTGAGACTGATAAAGGGAATTTTGAATTAGCGCTTGCTTTAGGTATTGTGCTGCTTAGTGTTTCACTTATTATTAATGCGCTTGTCAGCAAAATTCAAAACCGGCATATTCACTCCTCACAAGATAAAAGGGGCTTTTTTGATATCAGGTGATATGATTAAGCTCAGCCTTAGCATTAAAGATATTCATAAATCATATGGCGGCAGGGAGGTACTGCGGGGTATCAGCTACCGGTTTGAACCCTCTATGTGCTACGGCATAGTCGGCGAAAACGGTGCAGGGAAGTCAACACTGCTAAGAATCTGTGCGCTCATTGAAAAGGCGGATACCGGTACAGTTGTTTACAGCTCAGGCGATAAAATACTCCGGCAGGATATTAACCTTAAAAGACGTATGACTCTGCTTTTGCCGGAAGTTGGGGTGTTTAACACCACAGTTTATAAAAACGTAGCATATGGGTTAAAAGTACGAAATATTAGTGATACCGGCGGTATAGTAAATGAAACACTCGATATGGTGGGACTCAAAACGAAAGCCCGTCAAAATGCCCTTACACTATCTACCGGTGAGACCGCCCGAATGGGCATAGCGCGGGCGCTGGCTATAAACCCTGAGTTTCTGTTTCTCGATGAACCCACAAACGGAATTGACGCCCAAAATTATGAAATAATAAAAGATATTTTGACAGAAATAAAAAACAATTTAAAAACCACAATCCTTATTGCCACACATGACGACAAGATCAAAGAACAGATTTGTGATACTGTGTTAGTTATAAGAAACGGCAGGACTGTTGATGAAAATAAATAAAAATGCTTATGTAGTTAACTGCTATGTTGAAATGTCAAGCCTTCTTTTTTTTCTTTTCTAAATTTTCTCCAAAAATTTAGAAAAGAAAAAAAAGAAGGCTTGACATTTCAACATAGCAGGCGGATGGGGGGAAGGCTACGCCTGCGTTTACTTTTGAATTAGAATTGGAATTACTTCCCCGTAATTTGATTTTACTTAAAAAAATAGGCTATACTGTTTATAGGATTTTGAAAAACATTATATATTGCGCAAAATAAGGGTGAGTTATGTCTTTGGATGTTAAAGATACGCAGTGTATCAATCGTTTAATAAAAAGAAAGAAATACTTTCTTGTCTTTAGCATATCAAGCACAGTGATGGGGCTTGGGCTGCTGAGTTACCACCTAATCAGCAAAGACTTAAACGGACCACGCTTTGTGCTGATTATTTTTATACTGCTCTTAGGAAGATCAAACCTCCGCCAATACAGAATATCTCAACTGCTGGATAAAATAAAACCGCTCATAGGTATTACTAAGGAAAGAGAGCCCTAAGACATGCCGGCAATTAAAGTTGAAATATTGGAAGGTCCTCAGAAGGGTAAACTATTTACATTCAATCAATTTGACACAATAATCGTTGGACGCTCTAAAAATGCCAACTTGCAGTTAACAACCGCCGATGGATCAATTTCCCGCAGCCACTGCAAATTTGAGTTTCGCTCAGAGCAATGTGTTGTCAGCGATTTAGCCAGTAAAAACGGCACTATTGTTAACGGCAAGAGCATATCTTCTAAAACTCTGAATACTATGGATGTAATAAAAATCGGAGATGCTTTGATTAGAGTAACCATTGAAAAAACTGACTCAAGCCCTGTTTTCTGCAGGTTGTGCGGCATAGAAATTGTCAATGTGGTTAGTTATAACAATAAATCAAATACCGGCAGCCCTTTGTGCGCCGACTGCATGGAAAATGAGCTTGATACAATGGAAAAGGCTGACTTCAATCCGGATTCCAGAATAGATATTCCAGCTTTGAAAACTTTTTTGTGCAACCGGTGCTCTAAAGATGTCTCAGAACGTGCTAATTTTGACGGCGCAGCATTTGATTTTCTGCTGTCTCTGTATCTCTGTCCGAATTGTACCAACACACTTGAAAATAAAACCCAGAGTTTTGAGTATGACGACATCTATGCAACCATCGGGGAGTTGGGAAGGGGCGGGATGGGTATCGTCTATAAGGCTGTTCACAGAAGTACCGGCAGGGTGTGTGCAATAAAAAAAATTCATCCTTCCGCCCTGGATGACCCCAAACGGATGAAACTCTTTGAACGTGAAATGGCTGTTCAGTCGGAGGTTATTCATCCTAACCTCATTGCCATTACTGATAAGGATGCTGTCGGCTCCACATACTATTTTGTTACCGAATTTTTGCCCGGAGGGGATGTGTTACAGCTTATGAAAAACACCCCCGATAAGTGTCTCTCTCCGAAGTCAGCCTGCTCGATTACTGTTGAAATCCTTAAGGGACTTAATGCCCTGCATAGCAGGGGCTTCATCCACAGAGACATTAAACCTTCCAATATTCTGCTGTCACTGCCAAATCAGGACGGCTCTTTTGTTGCAAAGATTTGTGATTACGGTCTTGCCAAGTCTTTTGAAAAAGCAGGGGAATCCTCTTTCGATATAACCAGAACTCACGGCGGTTTTGCCGGTTCCCTCATGTACATGTCCCCGGAACTTATTAAAAACTACAAGTATTCAAAGCCTCCGGTTGATGTCTATGCCGCAGCCGTCACTCTTTATTTCATGCTGACAGGCAAATATACAGTTAATATACCTGCGGATATTGCACAAAAAATGGCCGCCGGTGACGATAATTTTCAAAGACATCCAGTTGATATTGTTTTAGAAGACCGCCCTGTTCCGATACTTCAACGCAGAGCCGATATTCCTGAGGCCCTGGCAGCAATCGTTGATAAGGCAGTTACAAAAGACATCGAGGAAAGTTATCAGGATGCAAACTCGTTAAGATTTTTATTAGAGAAGGTGATGGAAAAGGAAGGTTGGAAGTAGAGAACTTATCGTTGGAGGGATAAAATGAAAAATATAGTTAGATTAATGTTGCTGCTGCTTAGTGTTTTTTTGATATTGTCATGCAGTGAACAAGATGCTGATAAGAAAAGCCACGCAGACCAAATCCAGGAGCTGGCAAAATCCAGAAAGGACGCCTTAGACAAATCTAAGGAGTTGGCACAGAAAACAGAGGTGGAAAACCTTCGTAAAGCCCTCAGCAGCTTCAATTCAACTGAAGGCAGATACCCTAAGGACCTTGCGGAATTGGAGCAGTTTGCAGGTGTAACAATAGATAAAGGAGTCTATCTCTATGATCCAAAAACCGGAGCCCTGTCTCTTAATACCAAGTAGCAGTCAAAAGAGTAACGAGGCGGCAAGGAGAAAGCGACACCTCCCCTTACAGGGGATTCCCCTTTAGGGGAGACGTCAAGGAGCTTTCGACGATGCCAACAAAGTTAATCGAATGAATGCAACTTGGTATAAGTGATAAATTAAGATTCTCTTATGGCTACCAAAAAGGAACTGTCAACAATATCCGGCAAAGAGAGCGGACTCTGGTCTAAAAACGATGTAATAGATAACAGATATGAGGTGCGCAACCTTGCCCGCGGCGGAATGGGCGAGGTCTATTTTGTTTACGACCGTGAAATCGGAAGAATGATGGCGGTTAAGACTCCGCTGCCTTCCGTCCTTTCCAACGAGGAGGGACTTAAGCGTTTTTACAGGGAAGCTGAGGCGTGGATAAGTCTGGGCATTCACCCTAATATCTGCTCCGCCTACTATGTACAAGTTATGGAGGGAATTCCCCGCCTTTTTGTTGAATACGTTGATGCCGGAGCTATGGATAAATGGCTCAAAGAAGGACGCTTTTCAACTCTTACCGAGAAACTCGACATTGCTATTCAAATAGCTTACGGGATGGACCATACCCATTCACTGAAGTGGACGGATGAGGACGGAGCCGCTCAAACCGGCCTTGTTCACAGAGACCTTAAGCCCGCCAATATTCTTATGAGCAGATATGGCACGGCATTGATTACCGACTTCGGCCTTGTGGGATTAGGCAGTTGGGGCAGTGATGAAATTCTTACCATATCAGAAAAAAACAAGAGCATGATAGACCTCGTTTCAAGCCAACTGCAAAGTGGTGAGGACTCGCTAAATCCGTGGCAAACTATGACAATCGGAGGCGTTCCCTTTGGCACTCCTCAGTACATGGCCCCCGAACAGTTTGAAAATGCACACACTGCCGGTATCCCTGCTGACATCTATGCTTACGGCTGCATACTTTATGAATTATTTTGTGGCCGCAGACCGTTTCTTCTCACTGATGAGGAAAGACAAGCCGTGATTTTTTATCAACTTATGTTATGGCAAAAAAAACACACAAAAGAGCCGCCTCCAATCCCACTTGAGCTGACTGCAAAGATAGATGACGAGCTGTCCTCTCTTATGCAGGAATGCCTTGCTAAAACCACAAACGGCAGGCCTGACAGCTTTAAAGAAATCTCAAGCAGATTAATCTCCATATACAGCCGTTTAACCGGTACACCATATCCGCGCCCTGAGGCCAAATCCGACACACTCAAGGCGGATTCCCTCAACAATCAGGGCGTCTCTTATGCAACCATTAACCAGTTACACAGAGCCGAAAACAGTTGGAACGATGCCATCTCCATTGAGCCGGAACATGTGGAGGCCACATTTAACTTAACCCTGCTTAAGTGTAAGACAGGGCGGTTGACCGGGGATGCAGCCGTATCTGAGATGTCAAACTACCTTCAGAGTATTCATCACCCAGGACAGGGGAAGTTTCTGATGGGCAAACTCCACCTCTTTCATGGAGATGAGTACAATGCCCTTAATCTGATAAACGAGGTTTTATCCGTGGGTAAGGAATCAGTGGAGGCTTTAAAATTACAGGCATTGTCCATAGCTACCCGTGAGGTAACAAGACATGATACAATTTCCCTGAAAAAAGCAGCCGATAGTTTCAAGTGGTTTTTAGATAACGGGAAAGAGGACCCGGTAGTGGCCACAGGGTTTTGCCATTGCCTCAGGGAACTTGGAGAGGACTATAGCGCCTTTTATGACACTATGAGAGAGCGCTTTAAGGAACTGCCTGACTCTTTAGATGATGCGGTATATAGGTATCTACCCGGATTTTCAGTGCAAAGGACATATTTTGACGAGTTCAGAGAGCCCACAGCCATTGCGGTAACCAAAGACGGCAAAGCTATCTGCGCCGGTATGAGTGACGGGCACATAAACATATATGATATAAAGTCAGCATCTCCGATAGCGGTTTTTAAGAAAAACACGGCAAAAATTACAGCGATAGATATAAATATTAAAAAGGACAGAATTGCAGCCGGATATGAGAATGGTTCAATTAACATATTAAATGCCGGAGACGGCGAGGTTATCCATACTTTTTCCGGACACACAAAAACGATAACGGCGGTACGTTTTTTAGCGTCAACTGTTTATGTAATATCCGCCTCCACAGACGGCATGATTTTAATGTGGGACATGAAAAATGCAAAAGGTGCAGGGGCATTTAAAACTGAGAAAAAACCGGTAACAGCCCTTGCTCTCTCACACGACTTAAAACACGTTTATACCACACACAAAGGAGGACCGCCGTGTGTGTGGGAAACTAAATCCGGTAAACTTAAAAATACATTTTCCGGACACTCAGGGGGCGGCTCATCAATTGCCTTAAGCGGCAACGGACAACTTGCCGTAACCTCAGGGGACAGGGAAGCGGTAGTAATTTTGTGGGATACGGAAACCGGAAAGAGCATTCACACTTTTTCAGGCCATACCGGTAAGGTTTTATATGTCGGTATGAGCGCTGACGGCCGGTTTATGCTCTCTGCCGACGAAAGAAATCTTAGAGTGTGGGATATGAAAAGCAAGCTCACTTACTCAATTTTTAAATACAGAGGGCCATTTAAGTGTGCAGCTTTGGGTGTAGGTGAAAGCAAACTCGCAATAGCTCACAACAATGAGATAATGGTAGTGAATTATCAAAACACTTACAACTTGTCATACACACTGGTAACCCCGGCAACAATCAGGGAGGAAGAGATCAGATACGAGTTTTCAAAGAGGCTCACCGATGCCGCCGCTGCAATTAACCGCTCTGAATTTGACGCTGCGCTTAATCTCACAGAGGGCGCAAGAAGCCTCACAGGATATGAATACAATGCGGCGGCAATAGAGTTGTTAACTTCCATCCCAATAATATACACAAGGACACTTCTCAGAGACGGCTTGAAAATCAGGGATTTTTCACAATTTAAGGACAGCTTAAACGCTCTGGCCATAACCTCTGACGGCAAGTATTTAATTGCAGGCGGTAACGGCGGCACTGTTGACAGTATAGAGATTTCAACAGGGAAAATGACAAACATCACAGAGAGCACAGGGCGTGAAAGCATAAGGACACTGGCTGTTGATTACACATCAGGGTTAGTGTGCTTTAACAGCGGAAAAAATAACGTCAGAACATGGGATATAGGTAACAATAAGTTGCAAAGTGATATTACAGTGCACTGCGGCCCTGTTAATGCCTTAGCATTAACCTCTGACGGTCATTATGCCTTCTCTGCATCCTCCGAAAGAACAATCCGCCTGTTAGATACGTTAAACGGCAGGTACCTTGGCCGTTTTGAAGAAAGCGCCGATGAGATAACCACTCTTGCGCTCCTTAAAGATGAAATGACTCTTATCAGCGGTACAGTAAACGGATTACTTATCTTTTGGGACAGTGTAACCGGAAAGGTAAAAGGCAGCACAGAGGGCCACAGAGGCGCCATAAATTCTATATCATTTAGTGCAGACGGACAATATGTGCTCAGCGGTGGAGATGACGGATTTGTATGCATCTTTAGCGTTAAAACCATGAGCCGGGTTAAGCGGCATAAGATATCCGCCACAGAAGTTTTAGGCGCAGTGTTTCATCCGGGCGGGAAATATTTTACAGCCTGCACGCATGATGATACGATATACATTTATAGCGTTGAAAGCGGTCAACCGGTGGTAACACTCTCCGGACACAAAGACGGTGTGAACTCTTTGGTTTTTAGCCGTAACGGCTGGTATCTGTACTCAGCGGGCAGAGATGCTACAGTGATAAAGTGGTTTCTTGACTGGGAAACAGCGGAGGGGCCTGACATATACAGCAATCAGACGTTTAATCAGATGACAACGGAGTATCTGCATTTTGCCGCTCAGAAAAGAGAGCCGTCCAGAGCTGAAGCTGCGGAGGATGCCGTGGGAATTGCCGTCTTAACCGCCGGAATTAAAAGTGCAGGATTGGAATTTCTCATTGATGACACATTTAGTGAAAAATTAAAGCAGACGAAGGCAGCTTACGGAAAATCGGCAATCATGCGTCCATCGCTCATACAAGCTGAGATCGCCCAAAAACCGGCAGAACTTGAAATAAAAACCCGGATGGAAAAGAAAAAGCTCAGCATGATGACAATGGCCTTAGCTCTGTTTGTGGCTGTCCTTGCAAGCGCTTATTTTATCTATCAAAACACGGTTACAAGATATAGTGCAACAGAAATTAATAAAAAAGAACAAGAGGATAATTACTTTCCTATAGTAACTGAGGCGTTAAAGTCTCTGGAGAGGCAAACCTCAGGGTGCAAACCTGCCGAGATTGATTCTTACAGGGAAAGTTACATGGTATTTATAAAAAAGAACAGGGCGTCGGTGCAAGCGTCACATCCAAAGAGCCTTGAAAATATAAGCTGCCTCATATCATACCGCACTGATGCCTCAGTGGTAAAGACATTGATTTCAGAGATGATTCGCACTACAGACACGGCAGACTCACAAGCATTAGGTTATTTGTTGACTTATATGGGAAACAATGCCTTACCGGCACTTTCTGCAATGTTGAGAGATGACGGTTTTGTCAGTGGCAATAAAGGCGGAGCCAAACAGATAGTTTTTATCTTGTCAGCCATTGCAACGAATGAGGCGGTTAATGAACTGCTTACACTTATTTCTGAAAAGCCTGAACTAACCGGTATAACATCTCCGTTTTTAGGTAAGATATTTGCAACCGGCAAAATAGCGTCCCCTGATGCACTATCTGTCGTTGAAAGTTTACTTAGTAACACAGATTATAAAGTGAGAAAAGATGCAGTTTCGGCACTGCGGTATTTTAAAGGTTCAAAAGCAAAAGAACTTGTTGCAAAGGGTTTATCCGATTTAAATAGTGAAGTAGCGGGAGAGGCTCAAAAAATATCTGAAAAATTTTAATAATAAACATAAAGTTTTTTCCGTAATACAAAAAAGTTGCAAATATATATGATATGCGGTTATAATACAGATGGGGTAATTGATATAAACACTACCTGTTTGGTTTAACTATGAAGTATATGTTTAAATACGTAAAACATAAAGGAGGAAAATATGATTGATGCAAGAGATGCCGAATTGAGCGTCAGAGAAGCCGGAATGTATGTAAACAGTGGTTATGCCTACGCAAGGAGGCGCCAACACGATAAAGCACTCAGCGAATTTGCCAAAGCACTTGAGATAGACCCAACCAACATTGATGCACATTACAATACAGGCACATCGTACGCGGCAAAAGGAAACATTGAGAAGGCACTTGAATATCTTAACAAAACCATCGAGATGAACCCGGATGATGCGGATGCTTATTTTAATCGTGGTGTTACGTATGGTAAAAAGGGAGACTATTTCCATGCAGCCGCTGATTTTAATAAGGTTCTTGAGATAGACCCAAATGATGCAGATGCGTACTATGTACGCGGGTACTGTTATTTTAACATGGGAAAACGTGATGTTGCCCAGACTGACTATGTAAAGGCTGCACAGCTAGGTTTAAAACTTGCTCAGGACTATTTAAAAGGCAAAGGGCAGAAGTGGTAAAACGCCGCCTCTTTAAAAAAGTCTCTTAACCATATCATAAATTGAGGACTTCCGGTAAGAACCGGTTAAGAATAACGGAACTTAGGCTTATTAATTCAGAGCTCTAAGTTCCGTTTTTTTCTACATCTGATAAAATTTCAAAAAAAATTACGTTATTGTATCTTAGAGGCACAATAGGTTATTATCTATAACAATGCTTTCGGGACTATTAACGACAGGAATTGGGAGCTTACCTCATCGTAGCGCCGATGAGGGCTGTCCGCTCATATTAGATACCTTTGATATACCGTTTTGGCCGCAATTGCCACAGGCCTCGTTTCTTGAAACTATGGTGCCTCAGTACGCTGAGGGGCTGCCGTTTCTCGAAATTGACTCTGCTAAAGAGCGCTACTACATTAAGAGAAAAGCTCAGGATGAATTAAACACTTTCTATGAAAAATACACGGAAAACCCCTCCATTGCCATATCTGCTGAATATGCAGTCGGATTTTACAAAATGGTGGAATTGTTAAAGACAAGAGGCCGCTATGACTGCCTCAAAGGACATGTGACCGGGCCTCTGACCTTTACCCTTGGAATCAGGGACGAGGATGGAAAATACCTGTTTTTTGATGAGGAATTAAGAGAGATTGCCCTTATGCTTCTCATCGGGAAGGTTAAATGGCAGACGGATATTTTAAAACAATATGCTGATAAGGTAATAATATTTATAGATGAACCTATTTTTACAGCTTTAGGCAGCAGCGCCTATCTGGGCGTATCCACTAAAGAGGCCGGCCGGCTTATTGAGGAAATAATAACCGGTGTTCGGACGGCAGGCGCTGTCGCAGGTATTCACACCTGCGGAAAGTGCGACTGGGATGTTGTTTTTGATGCAAAGCCGGATATTGTTAATTTTGACTCATTTGACTACTTTGACACTATCGCTATGTACCACAAAAGAATTTCAGAGTACATTTCTAAAGACGGCATCCTTGCCTGGGGCATGGTCCCTACCACGCCCTCTGTTAACAATGAGGATGAACACAGTATTATTAAGAAGTTTGATGAAAGGTTAAACTCTTTAACTAAAAACGTTGACAGAGACCTGTTGATCTCTAACTTAATGCTGACCCCCTCATGCGGCACAGGCGCTCTTACAGTGCACGAGACAGAGAGGGTATTTCGGCTTATTAAAGCCTTAAGAGGACATATTGTCGAAAAATACGGAAGGTAAAGCAATGTTTATATCAATAGAGGGCACGGACGGCTCCGGCAAAACAACACAGGTAAAGCTGGTTGCCGAGGCCTTGAGGACGGAAAGCGCTTTAGAAGTGGTGGAGACATTTGAGCCGGGCGGTACAGAAATAGGCATGAAAATCAGGGAAATTCTCCTTGACACTAAAACCGTTAACATGTCTCCGGTAACGGAGCTGATGCTTTTCTATGCGGCACGGGCACAACACGTGGCGGAGGTGGTGCAGCCTGCTCTGCGGCGCGGCGCATTTGTCATTACAGACAGATTCAGCGATTCCACTGTAGCATATCAGGCCTACGGCAGGGGGATAAGCACGGGGTTTATCAAGCAGTTGGACTTACTTGTGCTAAAGGGGTTTAAGCCTGACCTCACTTTTGTTATTGACCTTGATGTATCCACAGGGTTAGGCAGAAACAAGGCGGTATCAAGTGTGGACAGGCTTGAAATGGAGGACTTGTTGTTTTATGAAAGAGTGCGGGAGGGGTTTCTGGACTTATCAAAAGCCGAACCGCTCAGGTTTAAGGTACTTGATGGAGCACTTCCAGCTGCAACACTTACACAGCGGATACTGGAGACCATAAGACAGAGGTGCAATTGCCTTTAGGAGGCCTTATAGGGCACGACAGAGCTGCACACATGCTTACCTCAATGCTGAAAAGTAAAAAGGTGCCCTCCTCGTTTCTCTTCTACGGCCCGCCGGGTACCGGTAAGACCTTTACAGCTTTTGCCTTTCTTAAATCAATGAATTGTAAAGTTGAGGGACCTCTGGATTTCTGCGGAAGCTGCCCATCCTGTGTTAAAGTGGATAAACACATTCACCCGGACTTAAAGGTGACAGCTTTAGAGCAAAGCATCATAAAGATAGAAGTAATCAGGGAGATAGAGGAGTTTTTAGCCACAACTTCCATGGAATGGACACAAAAGGCTCTCATTGTGGAAAATGCCGATATGATGAACGAGGCCTCAGCCAATGCTTTTTTAAAGACCCTTGAGGAGCCTCCCACCGGCAGTGTGATAGTGCTGATAAGCTCAAAGGAAGAGGCACTGCCCGATACCATAAGATCACGCTGCCTGAAAGTACCCTTTTGTCCGCTTAACCTCACCGGCATGCAAAGGGTTGCCGCAAGGAGCGGTAAGCAACCGGATGAAATCCAGCTCAGGCTCTCTCAGGGCGACATGGGCAAGGCAGTTGACTCCGGTGTTGTGATAAAGAGAAACAATGATTATGCAGTGTTTTCAAAAATTATCACCGGTCTCCAGAAACCGGTGTCAAAACTTGAGGCTCTCAAAAGCCGTGATGACTTGCTTAAGTGGTTACATTCCTCATCGGTATTTCTAAGGGATATGGCAGTCCTTAAATGTGATGCCAACTCCCCATTTGTGGTAAACACCGATATGAGACAGAAGCTTATTGAGTTAAGCACAGGGGTTGAGTTAAAAAGTATCATGGATGCTTTTCAAAAACTCACAGAGCTCTCAGATTACTTTATATTAAATCTCAATGTTGGGGTAACATTTAATTATGTATGCTCACTTTTAGGTACTTTATCAAAATCAAAACCGGAAAAAAGCAGGTTTATAAGGAGTTGACAGCAAATGCCTGATGTAATAGGAGTACGTTTTAAGAGATGTGGAAAGATTTATGACTACGAGCTGGAAGCAATACCGATAGCACGAGGTGACCTGGTTGTAGTGGAGTCGAGCTTTGGTTTAGCCATAGGCAGTGTGGTGACGGAAGCTAAGAATGTGGAAGTTCCACATAAGGAACTTAAAAAGGTCATAAGATGTGCAACAGATGAGGATTTAAAAGCAAAAGCCGACAATGACAGTGTGGAGAGAGAGGCGAGGGAGTATTGCCAGCAACGTATAACAGCGCGTGAATTGCCGATGAAACTTGTACTGACGGAGTCAACCCTGGACAGAAAACGCATAGTGTTCTATTTTACCGCTGACGGAAGAATAGACTTCAGGGAGCTGGTAAAAGACCTTGCATCAAAGTTTAGAACACGCATAGAGATGCGCCAAATTGGGGTCAGAGACGAGACAAAGGTGATAGGCGGCCTTGGCATATGCGGCCGTGAGGTCTGCTGCAACTGCTTTCTTTCCAATTTTGCCCCTATTTCCATAAAAATGGCTAAAAGCCAGGATTTGGTCTTAAATCCGGGGAAGTTATCCGGGCTCTGCGGAAGGCTGATGTGTTGTCTTGGATTTGAGGTTGAACCAG
This sequence comes from Nitrospirae bacterium YQR-1, assembly GCA_039908095.1. Lineage (NCBI taxonomy): Bacteria > Pseudomonadati > Nitrospirota > Nitrospirae bacterium YQR-1. The sequence continues at coordinate 38,633 of JAMOBJ010000005.1, read as the reverse complement.
GCAGTGAGCCAACCGGAGACGTTATAGAGTTGCGTGATGACGGCACAACGGCTATAACAGCCGTGATTGATGGAAAAAGTCTTACCTCTGAGACCATTGAAGACGTCTCGATACTTGCTTTTTTGGAAAAAGAGATTAAAACGGAAAAACCGTCACATAAATATGAAAAATTTGACTTACCGGAGAGTGATGTGCAACAGCAGGCTTCAGAGCAATCCTTCCACAGGAAAGAGCAGTCACCCCCGCCTGCATTAAACGAATCGGCAAAATCCTCCATGGCTGTGAAATCAAATGAGCCTGCGCCCTTTAAAGAACAAACCCCTGTCAAAACGGGAAGCGATAGAGAAAAACGCTTTGACCCGCGCAAAAGAAGATTTCACAAAAAACCTTCTCATACTAAAACTGCCGGAGGCGCTACACCTGCTGAAACCTCTCAGGAACGAACCACAGCCGTAACTCCGCCTCAGGGCCACGGTACATCTGAGCAGGAAAGCAAAAAGAGAAAATTTCATTTCAAAAAACACAAGAAAACTCCACTAATAACAGAATGATTAAAAATCGGGGATAGATTTAAATGCCGGAGAGATTTTATATAACCACACCAATTTACTATGTCAACGACATACCACACATAGGGCATGCCTATACCACTGTGGCAGCTGATATTGTGTCCCGCTTTAGCCGTATGGCGGGAGCCGATGTGTTTTTTCTGACAGGCACTGACGAGCATGGTCAGAAAGTGTTACAGGCGGCGGAGCTCCGTGGTGTGCCGCCTAAAGAGCACACCGATATTATGTGCACTAACTTCAAAAAACTCTGGGCTGCTCTGGACATTACAAACGATGCCTTCATAAGAACCACTGATGAAAAACACGCAGATATTGTTAGGGAAATGCTCCAGAAGCTTTACGACCGTGGTGAAATAGTGAGACGCTCCTACGAGGGCTCATACTGCACACATGATGAGCGCTTCTGGACTGATAAGGAGATAATTGACGGCAACTGCCCTGAGTGCTCAAGGCCGGTTGAAACTATAAGAGAGGACAACTACTTTTTTCTTATGTCCAAATACCATGACAGGCTGACAGAGCATATAAATAAAAACCCGGGCTTTATAAGACCCGAGACAAGAAAAAACGAGGTGCTGGGATTTCTGAATTCTAATCCTCTGGGGGATTTATGTATCTCAAGGCCCAAAAAAAGGCTCTCATGGGGCATCCCCCTGCCCTTTGATGATAACTATGTGACATACGTGTGGTTTGACGCCCTGCTTAACTATTACTCGGCGCCCGGTTATTTGGCGAAAGAGCACGACCAGACTTACTGGTGGCCTGCCGGCTGTCATATTATGGGCAAGGATATTATCACCACCCATGCCGTCTATTGGCCTGCCATGCTGATGGCTTTAGGGCTTGAGCTGCCTGAGATGATTTTTGCGCACGGGTGGTGGACAATTGACGGAAAGAAGATGTCAAAATCACTGGGTAACGTGGTTGACCCGCATAAGGTTATAGAAACTTATGGTGCCGATGCCTTCAGGTATTTTCTGTTTCGGGAGGTAACGTTCGGGCTTGACGGCGATTACTCGGAGAGTGCACTGATTAAGCGCTTTGACACAGACCTTGCAAATGATCTGGGAAATCTTGTAAACAGATCATTTGCTATGCTAAGTAAGTATTATGATGCATTGGTGCCGGTGCCGGCAGATGTGGAGGTTGAGTTAAAATACATGGCGGAGGGAATTTCAGAGCGCCTCAGAGAGCATTTGAAAGTGCTGTCGTTTAACAAAGCCCTTGATGCAGTGTGGGAGCTGGTCTCTTATTTAAATAAGTACATTGACTCAAACAAGCCCTGGGTGCTTGCCAAAGACGGCGATACAGCACAGAGGCTTACAACCGTAATGTACTCACTTATCGAGGGTATAAGATTTATATCGGCGTATTTGTATCCTTTTATGCCAAGATTCGGGGCACGTCTCTATGGCCATATAACCGGAGAGCCGATAGATTTAATGAGAAATCTCTCCGGAAAGTTAAAATGGGGAATGCTTAGGCCAGGCACGGTGGTAACTACGATAGAGCAATTGTTTCCAAAAATTGAAAAAACATCAAATGAAAGGAAAGAGAAAGTGGAAGTAAAAGATACCGGCAGGGAAACTGCGGCGGCACTGGTGCAGGATGTGACAGAGGAGCTTATAAACATAGAGGATTTTGCAAAGGTTAAGCTTAAAGTTGGAAAGATATTGTCGGCGGAGGCTGTACCAAAATCCAATAAGCTGATAAAGCTGAGTGTTGATACCGGTGAGATAAGGCAGGTGGTAGCAGGTATCGGTAAGCACTACAAAGCAGAGGAACTTGTTGGAAAAACAGTTGTGGTTGTGGCAAACCTTAAACCTGCTAAGCTTATGGGAGTGGAGTCTCAGGGGATGATTCTTGCCGCCTCTGAAGGTGATACCTTGAGGCTTGTTACCCCCGAGGGTGATTCAGCACCGGGTGCAGTAGTTAAGTAGTTGTTTATATTCTATAAAACAAATTTATATGCCGTGGTTTTATTCCGGCGGATGTTATACCAAGTAGCAGTCAAAAGAGTAACGAGGCGGCAAGGAAAAAGCGACCTCCCCTTACAGGGGATTCCCCTTTAGGGGAGACGTCAAGGAGCTTTCGACGATGCCAACAAAGTTAATCGAATGACTGTAACTTGGTATTAATAAAAACTCTCAAACTGCCGATTATATATACATGGAATTTAACGATATAAATTTTTTGATAGAAGAAAACAATTACGAGCTTATACTAAAATCGAGGGAGAGAGTTTTAATGAGAATACTAATTGCGGAAGATGATTTTACAAGCCGTACACTGTTACAGCATTTTCTGGCTTCTTACGGGGATGTAGATGTTACTGTAAACGGAGCGGAGGCAGTGGATGCCTTTATACTCGCAATAGATGAGGGTCGGGCATATGATCTTATTTGTCTTGATATCATGATGCCTGAAATGGATGGTGTGGCTGCTCTGCAAACAATTCGTAATAAAGAAAAAGCTATGGGAATAACATCAGATGATGAGGTGAAAATAGTTATGACTACCTCATTGGATGCACCTAAAGACGTACTTGAGGCCTATTACCGTGGTGTAAGCAGGTGTAACTATTATCTTACAAAACCTATTGATACCAGAAAATTATATGCATTGCTTGTAAGTTACGGTTTAGTTAAACAATAGGGCATATCAAAATGTACTGCTGTGCACTTTCTACAGTTTAGACAAATTTAAATAATAAAAAATTGGCGTTTTTTTCTGTAGCATAAAATCTCATAATTAAGTTATAGTATAAATAAGAAGAGGGAATACAAATTGGCGTTTTTTATTGACGGTAATCATAGGTGTGTGAGGGGGAGAAGTTTAACAAAGAGCAATTTAAGTCTATTGAGGTGACAGTGTAATGTTGCATAAGGATGTAGATATAAAGCATGCAGAAGAGATAGTAAAAGGGATCGGGATACCAGTACAGTCGGTTATAGTAAACAGTTTGTACAAAGAAATCAAGAAAGCAATTCCTGACATAAGAAAAATCGTAACTTTAACAAGCGAGGATGTTGGATTATCTGCCTCAATACTGAAAATAGCTAATTCATCCTTTTTCGGCGGAGGCGGAATAAGCTCTATCGAATATGCACTAAATATAGTAGGTTTAACTAGTTTTTTTAATATAGTTATTTCGTCTATTTTTCTTAATACATATAAGGAGGTGACAGATAAGAACATATTTAGCAAGTTTTGGAACCACTCTATGCTTGTGGCTAAATCGATGGGTATGATTGCAAGAAAAATAAAAAGTATTGATGAAAATGATGCCTATATTACCGGTTTATTTCATGACTGTGCGATTCCACTGTTTGTAAAAAAACATTCCGACTACAATGTATTTTTTGAATTGGCCCTTGGCGGTGAACCAGACATTACGCTCAGAGAGGACGAGAAATACCAGACAAATCACTGTATGGCTGGATTTATCCTAACTACATCATGGCGCCTGCCGGACGTTGTAAGTCAGGTAATAACCCGCCACCACAGTATGGATATATCATCCCATAAAAAACTCTATACCAGAAAAATGGCCTCATGTGCGTATCTTGCCGAGTATCTTGTTATTCATTGCGGCGCTATGACGGAAAGTGTAGCAAAACATGTTGCCGGCAGTGCCGGCGGCAGCCCCCATAAGAACCTGTCCTTAGATGAAATGGTGAGGGATAATCCTAAATGGGAAAGCATATTTGCAGAGCTTGGAATAGATGGGACAAAACTTGCGGACTTTCAACTTGAGTTGCAAAACGCCGTTGGCCACTCTACAGAAGATTAATGTAAACATCTCTTGTATCAATATTGCAACGAAGTGTGCTTTTTTTTGCTCAGTAATTTTTTCTCTGAATTTACAACTGTTCTTTTATATTGGCTTTTTTATATAATTATATTAGGCATATGATTTGCTATATGTAGCTTTAGGGGAAGTGTTCGGTTAGCTAAATCTGATGCAAAAGAGGAGAAATGTACGACAACGTGAGCAACAGTGAGGTGTGGTGTCAGATCAAAGGTTGTTTTCTGTCTGTGGACTGCTGCATGGACAATCAGAAAAAGAAAGGGGCCGGCTGTTTTTGGTGTGGCTACTATACCAGCGAACTAGCCAGTTGACCAACTGAAGTTAACAGAATACTCCGGCGAAACCTCTTAATACCAAGTTGCATTCAATCGTCTAACTTTGTTGGCCGGCGGCGGACATGCTATTAGACAAATGAATTAGAATTGGAATTAACTGATCCCTGATTCTCCTCCACATAAGCGAGATATTGTTTAAACAAGCCGGGATTTATATCTTTCATGTACTTTCTGAGTTTTGTCAGTTCCACTGCACCGACGTGCTGCAGGCGTTTGTTATTGTCCGAAAGTATCAGGCATTTATAAAATAACCGCGCTCTTATCACATCGTTGTTGTCTTTCTGATACTCTTTTTCTAATTCTAAAAACTCATTAACATATACCCGTAAGTCTTCCAGCAATTTTATCGTCTTAGGTGGAAAGACTCTCTGGATGCAGCCGTAGCTAACTATCCAGTGAAGCGTTACATACTCTGCATTTAAACCGTTTATTAATTCCATGATTTCCTTATCTTTTAAGAAATATAAATCAATTCCGTAGGGGCCGATTTCAAATGCCTCCCTCAGGCAAATCCTCGAGGCCGGCAAATCCTTATTCAAAAAATGGATGTAGCCGAGATAGCCGTACAATTGTGAAAGGTTGGGTGACTGTTGTACAATTGCTTTTTCAAGTTTCTGTTTTGCTGTTTTTATTCTTTCAGCATAGAGATAAAACAAGCCAACAGGCTCGTCATTTATAGATAAAATTCCATCAGGCTGTTTATCTAATTCAAGACATAACCGTTTAAAATAATTCTTCTTTATGGCCGGCAAATAAACAATCTTTAATTCCAAATTGTATATTAAGCGTTCAAAATCACGCCACGTTGAATATAACTTTTCAGGTTCCGGCAAACTCTCGTGCTTAACAAAAAAATCACATATAATGCTCTCCGTCTCAATATCCATGGAAGGGTAGGCCTTTCTAAATATGCCTGTTTCGTTTTTGGCTTTTATAAAATCAAGATTCTCTATTAACGCAATAATGCGGTTTTTACTCATATACGGAGCATCAAATAACGAAAGTTCATCCATAGCGTATCCTATGTTTTGAGTTTATATGATTTCAAAGCTGAATACACAGGCCCAGCCGGCAACAACTCGCTTTTCATAAGATGTACGGTGTTTACAACCATATTCCCGAAATTTTTATCTTTAAGATGCTGTATTTTCAGAGAGAAACCGGTTAAACCATCCGGTGTTCTCACTCTCCCGATTGTCATGTGTGGTGAAAATTTTCTTTCTTCTCTCCCAAAGCCGGCATCTGTCAAAGTGTCCTCAATCCTGTCCTGTAGCTTATTTAAAACTGCCCCTGGGTCAGTTATTCCAGCCCAAATAACCTTTGGCCGCCTCTCATTAGGAAATGCTCCAATTCCCTTTAGCCCGATTTCAAAACACCCATGCTCCGGCACTATCCTGCTGAGTATCTCTGTAATTTTGCCAACCTCATCCTCAGATATGTTTCCCATGAATTTTAGTGTTAAATGGAGATTTTTTGCGCTTACCCACTTAACGCCCCCAATAGTTAAGGCCGATATGGTGGATGAGATGTTTTCACGCACCGTCTCATCAATATTAATCGCTATAAATGCCCGTACTTTCATAGCAAGCCGCATTGAGGAGTATAACGAGACGCACCGGAGCTTGTGACAAAGCCGGCAAAGTTAGACGATAGAAGGCAACCCGGTATCAAAATCTTATACTCGTTGCTATCTGAAGCGCAACATTAACATAGAGCCCTGCCGCCACGTCATCCATCATCACGCCAAGGCCGCCGCTTAAAGTCTTCTCCACATAGTTTACAGGTGGCGGTTTAAAAATATCGAAAACCCGAAACAAAAAAAACGCAAGCATATAAACTACCATCGTGCCGTCCACATACAACACCGATACAAAATATCCGACCACCTCGTCTATTATAATATGACCTGAGTCCTTTTTGCCCAGTGTCTTCTCAGCCGAGTGTGCAGCCACAGTTCCCACAACAAGCAACACTATCGTTATAACTAACAAGAGGCGATTACCCGGCCTGAAGATAATTACAAACAAAAAAGCTGCGAAAGTTCCAAATGTCCCCGGCGCTATGGGAACAAATCCTATCTTCCAAAGTGTTGCAATATGCTGTAGAGCCGTACGCATACTACTCTTCAATAATTTTGTAAGTGTACTCTATAGGTACGCCACCCTCCAACGTTGCCTTTACGGAACAGTACTTGGTCATTGAGAGCTCAACCGCTCTCTGAGCGGCCTCAGCGGACAGATTTTTGCCCTTAAAAACATACTCCACAACTATTTTGTCGAATTTCTTTGGATGGCTCTGCACTTTATTGCCGTTTACGTTTATTTCAAAACCGGTGATTTTCTGCTGTTTCTTTTTCATAATTGAAATTACATCCATGGCTGAACAGCCGCCAAGGGCTATCAGCAACAGCTCAGACGGCCTGAGTCCGGTGTCGTCCCCGCCATGTTCGTGGTCGCCGTCTATCACTATTGCGTGGCCGCTTGAGGCTTCCCCAACAAATCTCATCCCACTGACATAAGTAAGTTTTGCTTCCATTTTCCCTCCTCTGAATCAGGTTGTTAATTTATTTTGGCATCCGTTACTCATTTACCAATAGTCTCTTTATGCTGACAGCCCTGCCTGTCTGATTATCTATATCCAGCAGCACCGCACAGAAAAAGCAGCTGCCCTTTGCAACCTCGTACTTTTGGGGTATCTGATTAAGAAATTTTTCTACTATTTGGTCAACACGTACTCCTATCACTGAAATAGCAGGCCCCACCATGCCAACGTCTGTAATGTATGCAGTGCCATGGGGGAGGATCTTCTCGTCTGAGGTTTGAACATGCGTATGGGTTCCGACAACAGCACTTACTTTGCCATCAAGATAATAGCCTATTGCCTGTTTTTCAGAGGTCGCCTCCGCATGCATATCCACTATTATTACACTGGTTTCTTTTTTTAGTTTTTCAATCTCCGGTATTACACTTCTGAAGGGGCAATCCACCTGATTCATAAAGACCCGTCCAACCAGATTTATAACAGCAGCCTTCAAGCCGTTTTTAAAGCTATATACAATGCTTCCAAACCCTGGAACATCCGGCGGGAAGTTCAACGGCCGCAGTATCCTGTCTTCATTACCTAGGTAGTGCACCGCCTCCTTTTTGTCCCACACGTGGTTACCTGTGGTTATTATGTGTATGCCGAAAGAGAAAAGCTCTGAGGCTGTTTTTTCTGTTATGCCAAAACCTCCGGCAGCGTTTTCACCATTTGCAATTACTAAATCCACCCTCAGATTATCCACCATACCGGGCAGGATGCTCTTTAGAAGCATCCTGCCCGGACGGCCTATTACGTCCCCTATAAAAAGTATTTTCACTTTGCTGTATGTCTTAACGTGCGTACTCTACAAAACGCGACTCTCTTATTACGGTTATCTTTATCTGTCCGGGATAGGTCATCTCCGATTCAATTTTCTTGGCTATTTCCCTTGATATCAAATAAGACATATCATCTGAGGTTTCATCAGGTTTGACTATTATACGTACTTCCCTGCCTGCCTGTATAGCATAGCATTTTTCAACACCGGCATAGGACATGGCAATTTCCTCGAGCTTTTCAAGACGCTTTATGTAGTTTTCTATGCTCTCACGCCGCACTCCGGGACGTGCCGCAGAAAGGGCGTCCGCTGCCGTTACAAGTGCCGATTCCACACATATCGGGTCACCGTCTCCGTGATGGACAAGCATCGCATTTATTACCCGCTCGTCCTCACCGTACTTTTTAGCAATAGCCGCCCCTATCTCATGGTGGGCGCCCTCAATTTCCTGATCCACCGCCTTTCCTATATCATGAAGCAGCCCTGACCTTTTGGCGAGCTTTACATCAGCCTTTAGCTCCCCTGCCATCATACCGGCAAAGTAGGCAACCTCTCTTGAGTGCTGAAGCACGTTTTGCCCGTAGGAGGTTCTGTACTTAAGCCGCCCCAGAAGCTTTATAAACTCAGGATGAACCCCTGTCAGCCCCAGGTCAAAGACTGCCTTCTCTCCCTCTTCCCTCATAGCATTGTTTACTTCCTTTTTGACCTTCTCAACAATTTCCTCTATTCTTGCAGGGTGAATTCTGCCGTCTGTTATTAAGCGTTCCAGAGAAATTCTTGCTATCTCACGCCGCACAGGGTCAAAGCCTGAAAGGGTTACAGCCTCCGGCGTGTCGTCAACTATGAAATCCACCCCTGTGGCAGCCTCAAGCGCCCGGATGTTTCTGCCCTCTCTGCCGATTATACGTCCTTTCATTTCCTCATTGGGTAGTGTCACTGCCGTTACCGTGGCATCACTTACATAATCGGAGGCATATCTCTGAATAGCAAGACCTATGATGTTACGGGAGCGTTTTTCCACATCTTCTTTAGTCTCCTGTTCTATCTGCTTTATAAGTTTAGCCTCATCAAAACGCAACTCTTCCTCGACTTTTTTTAGCAATTGCTGTTTCGCTTCCTCTGAGGTTATGCCGGAGAGCTTCTCCAGCTTCTCTGTCTCCAACTGAATCAGTTTGTCATAGTGTTTTTCCTTGTCTGCTATTGTTTGCTCTTTTTTCGTGAACTCTTTCTCACGTTTTAACAGCTCACCTTCACGTTTTTCAAACTGGTCGAGTTTTTTATCGAGACTTTCTTCCTTATGTCTGAGACGCTTTTCCATTTGGTTCATTTCAAATTTCTTTTCTTTTATTTCACGCTCCGCCTCTGACTTTGTCTGGTACTTAATGTCCTTGGCCTCGATGAGTGCTTCTTTTCTAAGCCTTTCAATGTCTCTTTCCGCTTCTTTGACTATCTCTTGCCTTCTTTGATCAAGTTCCTTGTGTTTTTTGTTTAAAGCTCTTTTAAATAAAAGCGAGAGCAGTGCTCCCACTACCGACCCTGCCGCTATGGCTATTATTATATAAACTACATTGGTCATGTGTCCTTACGCCTCCTGTCTGCTGATCTTTTTTTTAACCCACTGTTGTACCAGGTTGTGGATAGCTCACTTAGTTTTGTATATCTTTGTTGAGTCAAAAGCTTCTGATTATTGTGATAAGCAGGATATTGGCAAGGCTGGATATCCATGCTGAACCCTGAACTCTGAATGCCTATGGGAGTGCAGACCGATAAAGGCTGCTTAAAAGACTGTACATAGCGCTGCCCGGCTCTCTGAGGCATACAACTACAGCCCTCTGTTGCGCATATCGGCGGCACATTTCCGCCCTGTATTTTAAATAGTTCCAACAACTCCCGTCCCTTTACTTAAGCTAACAGGAGACCATCTGTATAACCGGAACTATGGACTTTCTGAGGAATTTATCTCATAACAACTAATTGTTTGTTTTATGTATGGTGTAATTAGTTTGTTTACAAAATAACAAAATAAAAACATGCCGTTTTCCGCTCCGGCGTTTATGTTTATTTTCCTCATTTTTGGTCCGGTTATTTCCTTTAGATCTGCCATATTTAGTATTTTAAAACCCGCCCTTGCGGTGAGAGAGGAAAAATTAGATCCCTTGTTTGCAAGTGGGCGCTCTATGGTATGGCCTCGGTTTCCGGTTACCCGGCATACACCTGCCACCACCAGAATCAAGCTCCCATAAAAATCTAATTGTCGGTCTAACTTCTCCATCTGCTAACACCAGCAGGGCAGGCGCTGTGCCTATCTCCTGCTATATTACCTATTATATAACAAATAGATTATAAAAAGAACAATTTATTAATAATAGTTCTTAAAAAAGACATTCTACAGGGAAGAATGCTCCCCCCATAGTATCCTTATTTTCATACAACGCTTCCATATTGTTACTTTTTCAACTTCCCTGAGACCTTATCCACAATCATAAAAGACGCCCTTAGAAACTCATCGTACATACTGATTCCCACCAGAAACGCAATGCACATAAAGGCAAACCCCAAAACAAAAAACCAGTGGTTAAACACAAGAAAAATATCAGGGAATGTCACTTTGCCAAGGTTAATGAAGCCGACTATGTGGTCAAGTTTCGAGCCGTCAAAAATCTCTGCATAAATTATTGAACCAACCACTATGCCAAGCATTGTTGCAAATGCATCCAAATGCCCCTCACCCAGGGACCCTGCTGCAATGGCGGGACAGTACCCGGCTATTGCAAGCCCGGCACCAAAGATTATGCCTCCAAAAAGTTGAGCAAGAACCACTGTTGCAGGCACATGTAATTCTATAATGCCCAGGTCCTTAAACAAAAAAACAGCAATCATGCCAATCATAAGCAGGGGAGTGCCAATTCTCCAAAATGTAAAATCCTGAAGCCTGAACATTCCCGACACAACGTCATACTTGCATAACCTGCCCTTTTGCAAAATAATTCCAAGTAAAGAGCCAAGTATAAACCCGCCGTACAGAGATGTAGGGCCTGAGACAGAGGCAATTGTGGAGGGGTCAAAAGTATCTTTAAGTCTTAATAGAATCTGTTCCATTTGGTGTTATCCCCTCCTAAAGGTAAATGTTTTAAGCCTGTAGAAAGCAGCCGTAGTGGCAAGACCTCCCATCCACAGAGACATCATAAAAATAAAACCTGCCGGTGTCAGTTGAATAACGCCTGCTATCAACATTCCAAGAGTGCATCCCATGCCGAGCCTTGAGCCGAAACCTACCAGTATGCCGCCTATAAAGGCCCAAAACAATCTTTTTGAAACCGATGGCCCAATTGTGCTTTTCCACATCTGCGGTACCAGCGAGAGTTTAAACTGACCCGACAGCAGGGATGACAAAAAACTGCCGAACACTATCCCGACAATTAAAGTCACTGTCCATTCAAGATAGGGTTCATATGCTTGCCAATAGGCGACTTTTTGTGCGTGCTGCGGAACAAATACATACTCAATTATAGAGCCTATAGTGGTGTAACCGCGGGAAGAGCCTAATGGACGGTCAGACATATAGAACGAAAGTACCTCCAAAAGAGCAAAAAGTATCCCTGTCCCAATCGGCATCCACTCTTTTCTTCTCATAAAAAACATACTCTTACTCTCCTCTGCTTTTTACTTTATCGTGCCACAGAGGGATTAGCCCCTCTGAGGCAACCGCTTAATTATAAATTAAATCATGATATTTAGTCGCTTATTATTTTTTATTTTACGACATTTTAAAAAATAATATAAACTCCCGTCAGCCGCAGTGCAGTAATACCAAGTTGCAGGTTACATCGGTAAAAGATAAAGTTTTTTTACACCTTTCTTTATTAATACTTACTGTATCTGTTATATTAAATATTGTGGATTTTTTGAACCTTTCAAAATTCCGAAGGCCAAGCAGATATATTGGTGGTGAGGTTAATATAACGAAAAAAAGGGGGCTCGTGAAGTTTGCCCTCTGCTTTCCCGACCTCTACGATATCGGAATGTCTAATTTGGGCCTTAAAATCCTCTATAAAATCATAAACGATATCCCTTACGCCTCCGCTGAGCGTGCTTTCAGCCCGTGGATTGATCTGCAAGAGTACCTGAAAAGAGAAGCCGTCCCGCTTATGTCTATTGAAACCAATACCCCACTTAATAAATTTGACGCCGTAGGCTTCACTCTTCAGTACGAACTGTCCTATCCAACCGTCCTTAATATGCTCTCTATGGCTAACATTCCAATTAAAGCCGCAGAGCGTGACAATTCACACCCTGTGGTAATTGCAGGCGGCCCCTGTACGGTTAATCCAGCTCCGGTTGCAGAGTTTTTTGACGCTTTTGCAATTGGTGATGCCGAGGATTCAATAAAGGAGATCACAGAGGCAATTTATCTGTACAAGTCCGGGGGAGACGGAAAGAGGGAAAGTCTTCTTAAAGCCCTCTCCGAAATTGAAGGCGTTTATGTGCCCGCTTACTCAACCAAACCCGTTAAGAGACGATACATTTTAAACCTTAACGATTCGCCGTATCCATGTGCCTTTCCTGTGCCATTTACCGAGGTCGTTCATGACAGGATAAACATAGAGATTGCCCGGGGGTGTAGTTGCAGTTGCAGATTTTGCCAGGCCGGAATGATCTACCGCCCTGTCAGAGAACGTGACCCGGAAACAATTATAAAACTTGCCGCCGAATCCATCGCAGCCACAGGCTATGACGAGGTATCGTTTACCTCCCTTAATTCCGGTGATTATTCAAACCTGACCTATCTGCTTAAACTCTTTAACCGTAAATTTAAGGATAAAAATATATCTTTCTCGCTCCCCTCACTCAGGGTAAGCTCAGTGACTGAAGAGGTCATAAAAGAAATCAAGGTGGTGAAAAAATCAGGTTTTACAATAGCCCCGGAGGCAGCCACCTCCCGCCTCAGACTGGTCATTAATAAAGACTTCGAGCAGGAGGATTTTGAACGCACTTTGTACTCAATATTTAAAGAAGGCTGGCTTAATCTTAAAATGTATTTTCTCATAGGAATCCCTACCGAGACTGATGCAGACGTAGAGGCAATTCCTGAGATGGCCAATCTTGCCCTCAAAGTCGCCAAAAAACACACCGGACGCTTTGTCAATGTTAGTGTGGGAGTCTCTCCCTTTGTTCCCAAAGCCCATACGCCGTTTCAGTGGTGTGGGCAAATCCCAATGGATGAAATTATCCGGAAGAAGGAATACCTCAAGCGTACCATGTCACGAAAAGGTTTAAAATTCAAGGGACATGACGAGAAGATGTCCCTCCTTGAGGCGGTCATCGCCCGTGGGGATGAGTCTGTCTCAGCGCTCGTAGAGGCCGCATGGAGATTCGGCGCAAGACTGGATGCCTGGACCGAAGTGTTTGACTTTAACAACTGGCTCAACGGGGCCGAAAAAACCGGACTTGATTTAAACTCTCTTGCTGAAAAAACACTTGAGCCCGGCTTACCCATCCCATGGAATATGATTGACACGCAGATAAAGGACGACTTCCTGTACAAAGAGTACGAAAAAGCGCTCTCGACCGGCAAAACGCAGGATTGTAAGGTTACGTGCCACGCTTGTGGTGTGAAATGTAAAAGCGGACAGTATCTCTCTGAGGTCAGAGAGGATGAAATATCGGAGAGGTCAACCGACACTTTTAAAACCCGCTATAGCCCTGTAAAGGTACGAGTTATTTTCTCTAAAACCGGAAACATGAAATACCTCTCGCATCTGGAGCTGCTTACCACTATTCTTAAAGCGCTGCGCAGAGCTCAGGTTCCGCTTGTGTATTCAAAAGGATTTAACCCCTCCCCAAATGTGGCCTTCTCACCGGCTCTCGGTGTTGGGATTTCCGGAGAGCGGGAATTCTTTGACATGGAAGTACATCCGCCGTTTAATCTGAATAGTTATAAACAGATTTTAGCTGCACATATGCCGCTGCCTGTTGTTGATATGTTCTTTATCCCTCTCAATACGCCCTCCCTGTGTAAGTTTATAACCGCTTACAAGTATGAGATATTAAATTGCGGCGTTAGTGCGCAAGAAATAGAAAGCCGAATAAACAGTGAGGAAAACAAGTGGATTTTACCTGTTTTAGTGAAATTTGATATAATAGATGGCAGGCTTGAGGTTTTATTGAAAGAAACAGAGCAGACTACAGTTAAGTTATCCGCCTGTGTTAAGGCCCTGACGGGTAAAGAGTTAGAGGACACAGAGGTGTCAAGAAAAAACATGTATGGGTGGCAAAACGAATGGGTTGAGCCATCAATCACAGAAGTGCAGTTAAGGAAATAAATGGCAAATGAGATAATAATTAACCACACGCTTGATGAGGTGCGGGTAGGGGTGCTGGAGGGCGGACAGCTTGTTGAGTTCTATGTTGAACGAAAGAAGGAGGCCAGCCTTGTCGGCAATATCTACAAAGGTAAAGTGGTAAAAATACTGCCCGGTATGCAATCGGCCTTTGTGGATATCGGACTTGAAAAAGCGGCTTTTTTGTATGTGGCTGATATTAAAACCGAATCAGATGATTTTACCGCTTTTTTGGAGGAGACCGATGTTCCTATTGAGCTGCCAACCCGAAAGAGTCGCGGTGAGCTTACAATCAGTGAACTGATACAGGAGGGGCAGGAGGTAATAGTACAGGTATCAAAGGACCCCATCGGTACAAAAGGCGCAAGGAGTACATCTTACATTACAATTCCCGGGCGTTATCTTGTGCTTATGCCGACAATTGAACACATCGGGATATCCCGCCGGATAGAAAACCCCGAGGAGAGACACCGCCTTCGCTCCATAGTGGAGTCTATAAAACCAAAGGGCTACGGCCTTATCGTAAGGACAGCCAGTGAGGGCGCTAATCAGGAAGAGCTCCAACACGATATGGAATTTCTAATGCTTGTGTGGGACAACATTCATAAAAAAAAGGAAAAAGTCTGTGCCCCTGCTCTGCTTTACAGCGATTTGGACCTGAGTTTCAGAAGTGTCAGGGACCTCCTCAGCAATGACGTTGAGCGCCTGGTTATAGACTCAAGGGAAGAGTATGAAAACATCCTTGATTTTGTAAAGAACTTCTTCCAAAAGTTATTAAACAAGATTGAGCTGTATGACCGCAAAGAGCCGATCTTTGATGCATTTGGTATAGAGCTTGACATATACAAGGGGCTTGACCGTAAGGTGTGGTTAAAGTCAGGCGGCTACATTGTAATAGACCAGACCGAGGCAATGACCGTTATAGATGTAAACACCGGTAAGTACGTTGGTAAGAAGGATCTTGAAGATACGATATTAAAAACCAACCTTGAAGCTGTAAAAGAGATAGCCTATCAGATACGCCTCCGTAACCTGGGCGGCATAATCATAATAGACTTCATAGACATGGAGCTGCAGGAAAACCGTGACAAGCTCTACCTGGCCTTTGTGGAAACAATGAAAAAGGACAGAGCCAAAAACACCATATTTAACGTATCTGAGCTTGGTCTGATTCAGATGACAAGAAAGCGGATACGTGAAAGCCTTGGCCGCACACTTTGTGAAAGCTGCCCGATGTGTGAGGGTAAGGGGTTTGTCAAATCGGCAAAGACAATCAGTTATGAGATTTTCAGAAGATTAAAGAAAATTCCGATTCATAAGGGAGCCAAGGTGGTCATATCGGCTCACCCGATAGTGGCCGACTATCTGTCTGATGAGCAAAGGGCGGGCCTTGAGGAGTTTGAAGTCACCCACGACGTGGCTGTAATAGTAAAGGCTGATTCAAGGTTACACAGGGAAAATGCAGACATATCCGTGGTATGATTCAAACACCGGACTCTGATCTTTTAGGGAAAAAGTATTCTTCCTTAATTTCTTATTTAAAATCATTAAAAAGTGTTGTGTTGGCGTATTCCGGTGGAGTAGATAGCACTTTCTTGCTGATGGCGCTCTCTGAGGCACAAATACCTGCACTTGCCGTTACCGCAAAGTCTCCCTCTATGCCGCTGGATGATTACGACCGTTGTATAAGTATGACAATGAAATATAAAGTTTCCCACAAGATAATCGAAACGGATGAGATGGCGGATGAGAGATATGTATCAAATACTCCTGAACGTTGTTTTTACTGTAAGAGCGAGTTGTTCAAAAAACTAACAACCCTTGCTGAAGCCGGAGGCTATGACTGTGTAATAGACGGCTCAAACTCTGATGATGTTACCGATTACAGACCTGGGTTTAAGGCAAAAGAGTGTTTTAATATAAAAAGTCCGCTTATAGAGACCGGATTGAGAAAAGCTGATATAAGGGCAATATCGCAGCATTTTGGATTAAGCACGTGGGATATGCCCTCATCACCGTGTCTGGCCTCAAGGCTGCCCTATGGTGAAAGGGTGACGGAGGACTCACTCAGAATGGTAAGGGATGCAGAGAGTGTGTTAAAAGCCCTTGGCTTTAAGGAACTCAGAGTGAGAAAGCACGGGGATATGGCACGCATAGAGCTGCCCGACAGTGACATAGAAAAGTGTGCCGGAGCTGAGATGAGATGGAGAGTCGTTGAGGAGCTGAGGGCACTGGGATTTCTCTACGTATCGTGCGATCTGGAGGGATACGTAAGCGGCAAGTTAAACCGGGCACTTGAAGGTGGCCGGCAGTGAACGACACAGAGTTCATACATAACATCAACCTGTGTGTAAGATGTGGCGGCTGTAAGGTTGAGTGCCCAACATATTTTGCATCTACAAAGGAGATGGAAACGGCAAGGGGCAGGATGCGTCTGCTTAAGGCTTTTTTAAGCGGAGAGATACCGCCGGGTAAAAAACTGAGCGAAAAGATTTTCAGTTGCCTCCTCTGTGGAGACTGTTCAAATCGCTGTCCATTAAATATAGACATCTTAGAGGTGATTTACCATGCAAGGTATCTTCTTAAAAGTTATGATAAAAAGAGGAGATTTTATCGCTCTCTCACAAAGATAGCCTTTAAAAATACCGATTTCTCGATAAAATTATACAAACCCTTTCAGAGATATTTCAATAAGCGTATGTCAGTGGAAGGACTGATACCTGAGGATGTGGAGTTTTGTGAAAATCAGTTTAAAAAGACAAATATTTTCTTAACAAAAGAGAAAATAGGGCGGGTTGCAGTGTTTTCCGGTTGTACTGCCAAGCATGTGTATCCTGAGCTTTCCTACTCATTGGCAAACGTACTGAATGCCTTAAACTATGAGGTGGTGTTTCCCAACACGGAGGTCTGCTGCGGCACACCATTTAGGTCTCTTGGGCTAAGGGACAGTGCCGTTAAGTATGCCGAGAAGAATTACAATACTTTCAGCAAATTAAATGTGGATGCCATTGTATCCCTGTGTCCAACCTGTGTTGTGACCCTTAAGAAACACTACAAGCTTCTTATAGGCAAAGAGTTAGACAACGTGTATGACATAGCAACTTTTTTAAGTGGAAAACTCTCAAGCCGGATTACCTCAAAGTCCGGCATTGATCTTGACGTATCTGTGCATGATTCGTGCCATGACAGAAACGAGCTGCACACTGGGCGGACTACAAGAGCGATTTTATCGGAAATGGGGGCAAAAATAATCGAACCACACAAACAAATGTGTTGCGGCTTCGGAGGCACGTTCAGTTTTTTCTACAAAGACATGTCAAACGTAATATTAAAAGAAACTTTAAAAGGGCTGGTTCAGACCGGTGCAAAGGCTTTTGTTACAACCTGCCCAAACTGCATTTTTCAACTCAGTAAACTCATGAGAGACAAACCCATATACCATCTCATTGAACTTATCGAGGAAGTCCTTATGAAAGAGCAAAAAAAGTAGAAAAGAATGATTAATACCAAGTAGCAGTTAAAAGAGTAACACAGTCGGCTGGGAGCAAACGACGCCTCCCCACACAGGGGATTCCCTTTTAGGGGAGATTACGCCCCGGCACTTGTGACGATGCCAACAAAGTTAGACAAATGAATTTAACTTGGTATCAGAGATGGCTTCACCTTGCACAGGGAGCTCTGCTTTTAGCTGTCCGCAGGCTGCAAGGATGTCACGCCCTTTACTCTTTCTTATAAATACGCTTATGTTGCCCCGTGCTACAATCTCCTGAAATTCTAAAACACTGGAGTCATCCGGTCTCTTAAAAACCGAACCTTCATATTCGTTAAACGGTATAAGGTTAACCTTTGCACGTATTCCTTTTAACAGTTTTATTAGTCTTACGGCATCATCAGAGCTATCATTTACACCTTTTAACATTACGTACTCAAAGGTAATTCTTCTGCGCGGCGGTATTGGAAGTCCACGGCAGGCACTAAGCAAAGCCTTAAGGTTATACTTTTTGTTAACCGGCATTATCAGGTCTCGTACAGTCTCTGATGTAGCATTTAATGAAACAGCAGGGTTTACAGCAAAGCCATCCCTGTAGAGCCTCTCCAACTCCGGCACCAGCCCGGACGTTGACAATGTTATCCGGCGTTTTGATATACCCATTAATTCGGTCATGATTCTTATAGCTCTTGTAACCTCATCATAGTTATTTAAGGGCTCACCCATCCCCATCATCACTATGTTGGTGATTTTCTGTTGAGGCTCTATATCACGGCTGACAGACAGTATCTGATCGCATATCTCATGAGCTTTTAGATTTCTCTTAAACCCTAAAGATGCAGTTAGACAAAACTTACACCCCATGGCACATCCAACCTGGCAGGAGACACAGAGTGTCAGCCTGTCATTGTCAGCAATCAGAACGCTCTCTATGGTCAGACCGTCCTGTAGTGCAAAGAGATACTTGCGTGTGCCGTCATGGGAATCCAGACGTTTAATAATGCGAGGGTTGCTGATAAAAGCACTGCCCTTGAGAGTTTCTCTCAAAGGCAGTGAAAACTCAGTTATATCATCTATTGAAATTGACTTCTTTACATACACTCTGTGGAGAAACTGCTTAACTCTGAATGCAGGTTCCGACAGAGAGTAAAAAAAAGCAGCTAACTGCTCCTCAGTTAAAGCCTTAAGATCAACTACGTACCCATCTCCCAGCTTTTTAAATAATCTTTTTGAGTCTTTGTAAGTTTGTCTATTTTAATGCCCATGGAGATAAGTTTCAGTTTAGCTATTTCTCTGTCAATATCCTCAGGGACTTTATAAACAGACTTATTGAGTTTCTTATAGTTTTTGGCAACATATTCGGCACAAAGAGCCTGGTTGGCAAAACTCATATCCATAACCGATGACGGATGCCCCTCAGCCGCTGCAAGGTTGATTAAGCGTCCCTCGCCAAGAACATAAATTCGCTTTCCTCCACTTAAACTGAATTCCTCAACAAACGGCCTTATCAGCCGTCTTGAGGTTGATTGTTTTTCAAGAGCCTGCAACTCAATCTCAGCATTAAAGTGGCCTGAATTACACACTATGGCGCCATCTTGCATGGTTGGGAAGCATTTTTCGTTTATGACATTGATATTACCCGTAACTGTAACAAAAATATTGCCGATCTTTGATGCCTCAGCTATGGTCATAACCTCATAGCCGTCCATGGTAGCCTCAAGGGCTTTTAACGGGTCAATCTCCGTCACCACAACACGGGCACCCATACCCCTTGCCCTCATGGCAACCCCGCGGCCACACATTCCATACCCACAGACTACAAATATGCACCCCGCTATAAGGCGATTCGTTGCCCTTAATATTCCGTCAAGTGTGCTCTGGCCGGTTCCGTAGCGGTTATCAAAAAGGTGTTTTGTCTGGGCGTCGTTTACGGCTATTATCGGATACTGGAGCACCTTGTTTTCAGCCATTGCCCTCAGACGAATTACCCCTGTTGTCGTCTCCTCAGTGCCTCCTATTACGTGCTCAAGAAGGTCCTTTTTTTCCTTATGGAGAACAGAAACAAGATCAGCCCCATCATCCATTGTGATGTTGGGTTTAAATCCAAGCACATCCATAATGTGTCTGTAGTAGGTGTCATTGTCCTCACCTTTTATAGCAAAAGTGGGAATTTCAGAGTGAGCGACAAGGCTTGCCGCAACATCATCCTGAGTGCTTAACGGGTTTGATGCACACAAAATCGCCTCAGCCCCTCCTGCTTTAAGGGTTTGCATCAGAGTTGCCGTCTCTGTGGTTACGTGTAAACAAGCTGCTATACGAATCCCCTTCAGAGGTTTTTCCTTGCTGAAATAATCTTTTATCTTCCTCAGGACAGGCATTTCTTTTTCTGCCCACTCAATTCTCAACTTGCCGGACTCTGCTAAATTAATATCTTTTACGTCATGCTTAACCATTCATACTCCTCCAGGGATTTTTTGACGTCTTATCAGTCGCCACAGCTCTCTACAGGCCGGCTGCTTTTCTAAGGGTTTCAGCCATATTGGTTACTTCCCATGTAAAATCGCTGTCGTTTCTGCCGAAGTGCCCATAGGCGGCTGTCTTTTTATATATCGGTCTTCTGAGATTTAGTTTCTCTATAATTGCCTTTGGCTTTAGATCGAAGTTATCACGTATGATTTTTACCAGTTTTTCGTGGGCGATCTTACTTGTACCGCCGGTTTCCACAAGTATAGATAACGGCTCGGCTATTCCGATGGCATAGGCAATCTGTACCTCGGCTTTAGTGGCGATTCCTGCTGCTACTATATTTTTGGCTATATATCGTGCCATGTACGCACCTGAGCGGTCAACCTTTGTCGGGTCTTTACCGGAAAAACAACCGCCGCCGTGCCTGCCTACCCCTCCGTAGCTATCTACAATTATCTTTCTGCCGGTCAGGCCGGTATCTCCCATAGGCCCCCCTACTACAAACCTGCCGGTAGGGTTAACATGATAGGCTATTTTTTCCTCATCCAGTAATTTTTTGGGAACTACAGGTTTGATTACTTTTTCAACAATATCCTCTTTCATCTCCTTCAGAGTGATATCAGGGCTGTGTTGTGAGGACACTACGATATTATCAATCCTGAAAGGCACGCCGTCCTTATACTCAACAGTAACCTGAGTTTTACCGTCAGGTCTCAGATAGGGCAACACATCTGTTTTTCTAACCTCGGCTAATTTCATAGCCAGCTTATGTGAGAGCATAATGCTAAGGGGCATCAACTCTTCCGTTTCGTCACAAGCATAGCCAAACATAAGCCCCTGGTCCCCTGCCCCACCTGGGTCAACACCCACTGCTATATCAGGAGACTGCTCATGAATTGACGTTATCACAGAACATGTTTCATAGTCAAAACCATATTTAGCCCGTGTATAACCAATATCTTTTATTGTGTTTCTTACGATAGAGGGAATATCCACATAACAGTTAGTTGTTATCTCTCCGGCTATAAATGCTAAACCAGTAGTGACAAGAGTTTCGCAAGCTACTCTGGCATTGGGGTCATTTCCTATTATTGTGTCCAGTATGGCGTCAGATATCTGGTCGGCCACCTTATCGGGGTGTCCCTCGGTTACTGACTCCGAAGTAAAATAATAATTCTTTTTAGGCACTTCAACCTCCTTTTCATTATGCTTTTAACATCCAACGTTAATTATAACATTTTTCTTAATGTAAAATGAAACGGGTTTTTGCAAAAAAAATAAGCTGGTATTTTTTTATTTGCTTAAAGTATATTGAGGGTGAGTAAGGGGATTCGAACCCCCAACCCCTGGAGCCACAGTCCAGTGCTCTAACCGTTGAACTATACTCACCATCACAAAAATATTGTAAATATTTTTTATAGAGTTAGTCAAGCGGAAAATCTGCCTTTACAAATCTTCATTCTTTGATTTGTTAAGTAATTCGGAGTAATGGTTTCTGAGTTTATCGAGTTCCATACGTTGTCCCTTAAGTTCGTTTATCATATCACAATACATTTTTTTTGCTGCGCTTAGGTCCTTTCTCCACAGAATAACAATAAATATGAGCAAAAACAAAGCTATATAGTACATATCATTCCCTCAGTAATAAAAACAGGGAGGTTTTTAACCTCCCTGTTTTTAAATAATATGGAGAAGTGCGGCTGCCCTACCACTTAGTTATAGACTGATTTTCTTTGTCTTTAAAAGCACCGAGACTTATCATTACTAAGTCAACAAAATACCAGATTCCAAAACCACCCATTGTGACTAACATTATGATGCCGGTGCCTACCTTATTTACATAGAAACGATGGCCTCCAGCCCAACCGAGGAAGAAGCACAGTAATAATGTTACTAAACGGCTTTTCTCTGATCCCTGTTCATTCGTCATGTTTTTACCCTCATCATGTTTTTTTGATTGAGGTTCTTATGAACCCCCGTTATCTGACTTCATGATAACCTATTATTTTGTACGTGTCTGTATCACACGATACAAGCGGATATTTTTTTTGATACAGAGTTTAATTTAAACGTATATAGTCCAAATAAGACTTGTCATGTCTTAGAACAACGGTTATTTAACCCCTTTTTCATTTAAGAAAACTGCGAGATGTTTGTCTTTATCAAGGATGTGGTCATTAAGCCATTTCTTCAGGAAATTCATAACTTCCACGGTGACAACCATCTTGCCGGCTTCAAAATCACTCTTTAGGTCAACCACCTGTTTGGTCAATTTATCGTGTTCGGTCTTATGTTTATTATTGTCTGAGTACTTATACTTTTGTATTAAGTTTTCCTCCATTGAGAAATGACTTTTGGTATATTCAATTAATTCATTTAATGTTTTTCCTAAAACAGTAATACCCTTACCGGTTGCCATTGCATTATGGAGTTCATTGATTATATCGATTAGTTTTTTATGCTGGTTGTCAATTTCGGTTACATTAACTTTCAGTTTATCAACAAAGTCTATAAATGGCATAATTCACCTCACAGTAATTTACTAAACGCACAGTATATTTTCTGACTAATGATACTGAATGTATGAAGTATATGTCAATATTATTCCCGAAATCCGACATAGAGGTAAGAAAAACGAGTAAAGGAGTTGAAATTAAAGGAGATAATAAGAAGTAAGAAATCACCGGAAGGGTTAAGAAAAAAAAGCTCTTTACTGGATCGAGTGGGTAGAAAAGTAAGAAGTATCCTCTGTCGCCTGAACCACAGTAGCCTACAGATAAAGGGGGGTGTCAATGGAGGTTGACAGCTTGCTCAAATTTTTTCTATTCTAAGGTAGAAAGAGTAAGGAGGTATTCATGGCAACATTATTTTTTGATACGTTGAAGGTATTTGAAACATTGAAATCATCCGGCTTTTCAGATGAACAGGCAAAGGGCTTGTCGGACACACTGAAGGTCGCACAAGAAGCAGGTGCTGAACACCTTGCTGCTAAGGCTGATTTGCAGGCTGCAAAAGCAGAGCTAAAAGAAGATATAAATAGACTTGATACAAAAATCTCAGACACAAAGGCTGAAATACTCAAGTGGATGTTTATTTTCTGGGCGAGCCAAATAGGGGTTATCTTCGCTCTTTTTAAGTTTTTTAAATAATCCCCTCGAAATAGTCTTTTAACGCTTCACTAATCAAAGCAACATCTTAAAAACCACTTTTAGCGGGCTGCCTGTTTTTCTATATCGGATTCCGGGATACTTAACTCTTTTTATTTAGCAAATCACCTGCGAGATTAAAACAGAGCGCCGTTGAGGCGATAGCCAAACCCGGAAAAATCACCATCCATGGTTCTGAGAGCAGGTAAGCCCTGTTTTCACTTACCATGTTGCCCCAGCTTGGAACAGGGGGCTGCGGCCCCAGCCCCAGAAAACTCAACGACGCCTCGGTTAGAATATAGCCGCTGAACTTTAACCCAAACATTGCTATCGCAATAGGTAAACACTGAGGCAAAATGTGAAAGACTATGATACGCATACTACCGGCCCCGATTGAGCGTGCCGCCTCAACATAGGGCATTTCTTTTATTTTTAGTACCTGAGCGCGTATAAGACGTGCAAAAGCCGCCCACCCCACTATTGATATTGCCGTCATTACTGTAAAGACGCTTGGTGGCAGTAACACGGAAATCCCTATTGCCAACAGTAAAGACGGAAAGGAGAGCGTCAAATCCACTATCGCCATTAAAACCGTATCCACTATTCCGCTAAAATAGCCTGATACGAGTCCCACAAAAAACCCAATTGACAAAGCAACGGCTGCAGCTACAAATGATACGCCCAGTGAAATCCTCCCTCCATAAAGCACACGACATAAAACATCCCTTCCCTTACTGTCCGTACCAAACGGATGTTTTATTGTCGGCCCCTCTTTTATGCTATCTAAATCTATCTTAAATGGATCATATGGGGTTAGAAACCCTGCAAAACCTACAGCCAACACTATAATTGTTAAAATTATCAGCGGGATTGATTTAACAGTCATTCTCATGACACCCTGATTCTCGGGTCAACGTACCGGTAAATAATATCCACTGCTGCATTTATGAAAACAAAAATAAAAGTGCCGGTTATTATGCACCCTAATACGACAGGGTAATCGCGCTTCAGGATGCCATCTACTGTAAAGCGTCCTATCCCATCCCAGCCGAAAATCGTCTCAGTCAGCACTGCACCATTTAGAAAACTTGCAAAATCAAGCCCTATTACGGTTATAACCGGTATCAGGATGTTTTTTAGAATGTGAATGAAATTAATTCTAAACGGCGTTAACCCCTTTGCTTTCAGTACCTTAACAAAGGGCATATCGAGGGTTTCAACAACAGATGCCCTTGTGATTCCGGCAATACCCGATATAACCGGCAGGGAGAGGGTTATGGCTGGAAGAATCAGGAATTTTAATCCTCCGGTGCCGGATGGAGGCAGTAGTTTTAGTTTCAAACTCAGGACTAACATTAAGATAAGTCCGCTCCAAAATACCGGCATACTCATGCCTGCCAGAGAAAGTGTTGAAAGCAGCTTATCTGCAAACTTTCCAGTATTTAGGCCGGCTACAAAACCCAGAACAGTTCCCAGCACCGTTGCCAGAAAAACTGCTGAGGCGGCAAGTGTCAGCGTGTTTGGTAGTTTTCTGAGTATCTCATCCAGCACATCCCTGTTTGAATAGTAAGAGCGGCCAAGGTTTCCCTTAAAAACGAGAGCAACGTATCCGGCATATTGAACAATAAAAGGTTTGTCAACGCCAAGGGATGCCCTTATCCTTTGCAGGTCTTCAGGTTTTGCGTGTTGACCGACAAGCCCCTCGGCTGGATCGCCGGGCAGCATGTTTATAAGCAGAAACGTTATAAAGGTTATTCCTGAAATCAGTAAAACCACCACAGCCGCTTTTTTTATAATAAACCTCAGCATATCCTAAAGCATCCTGAGTGCAATTATACCATAACAGTGAATTATAAACAGAGAAACGTAAAGACCACTCCTTCCTCACCGTGTATAGTAGAAAAAAATGGATAGTCTGCTGTAATCTGAAATTTCCGCTCAAAAAACCACTTTTAGCAGGCTGCCGGATTTTCTATATCGGATTTCGTGTATTAATTTTGAATTTGTTTTTAACAATTGAATTAGTGTATAGTTTTATGATAAGGCAATGTGACGACTTTGTGGTTGCTTTTAGCAACACTTTTAGTAACTCAAGAAAATATACAGGAGGAAAATATGCAGAGTGTTGTAGCAAAGGGCATAACGCACGGTGTATATGTAATAACGGTAAATGCAAAAGGTAAGGTAAACGGCATGACTGCAAGCTGGGTCTCACAGGTCTCTTTTAGTCCTTTGATGTTGATGGTTTCAATTGCTCCGGGCAGATATTCTAATGAGCTGATTAAAGAGTCGGGATATTTTGCAATAAATGTGCTTTCATCGGAGCAGTCCAAAGAGGCCAGGCTTTTTGGTTTCAGCAGCGGCAGGACAGTTAATAAGTTTAAAAACATTCCGTACTTTAATGCACCAAACGGTTCACCGGTTATAGAAAGTGCCATGGCGTATTGTGAGTGTAAACTTAATAGTGTGTTCTCGGCAGGTGACCACGAACTTTTTGTCGGAGATGTTGTATCAGCGAAACTTATGAAAGATGTTAAGCCGTATCTGTTTGTCTGGGATGAGTTTTTTTAAATCGGTTTAATTAACATGTTTATAAAAACACCGGTACAGTTGACTTTTCAGATAACTATCGTTTAGGCTATACATACATGTATAAGCGGTAAGGGAAGTGGAGTATGAAAGAATCTCACGCTGCCCCGCAGCCGTGGTGGGAACGAAAGCCCTCTCTATACAGCCACTGGGATAAAACCTGGGAAGGCGGGTTAGTAGGACGCCCTAAGCCGGAAAACCTGGCCGCTTAAATTTAAAAGGAGATATTTTGTCTCCTTAGCACTACGAGGGTGGTCATATGATGTTTATGTTTTTTATTCTGTACAACATGCTGCAGTTATCCTCTTATCTAAAACACAAAGGCGGCGCACATCGTGAAAGAACGTAAACTAAAAAAACGGAACTTAAGGGAAGCTCCCGCTGTTGTAATTGCCGCCTTTGGCACAACTTCACGCGGAAAAGCCGCATACGACAGGTTTGATAAAAAGCTCAGGGAACATTACCCCGGCCACGAAATCCAATGGGCATATACATCGGAGATAATACGTGAAAAAACCGGAGTCCCCGGCATTCTGCAAGCTCTGGCTCAATTAGAGGACCGCGGCTACAGAAAAGCCGTCATTCAGCCGCTTCAGATTTTTCCCGGCACCGAGTATCAGATGTTAATAGAGACCTGCAACGCCTTTCCGGGAATGCGTATCGTTGCAGGGGAAACACTCCTTCACAGATGGCAGTACGTGCATGAGGTTTTTGAGCTGATAGCCGGAAGTTTTCTTAAACACGATGAGGGTTTCAACATTGTTGTCGCTCACGGCACACCTCTTTGCACAGACCCTGCAAATATCCTCTACCTCTCCCTTGACTCATACATTACACAGAGGTTTAATAATACATTTCTTGCTACCGTTGACGGCATCCCGGACAGAGTATGGGCGCTGAATGAACTGTTTGCACACCCTGAGGCTGAAAACAAAAAACGGGTGAGGTTAATTCCCTTTATGTTTATCTCCGGGCTGCACTTTGAACACGACCTGATGGGTGATGACAACAGCTTTAAAACCGCCCTGCAAAGCAGAGGTTGTCAGGTGGAATGTCTCAATGTAGAGCACGAGGCGGAGGTTTACTCCAAAGGCCTGGGTTTTTATGAGGGAATACCTGAAATATTTATAAAGAGAGTAGAGCGTGCCATGTCTCTTATGGAGATTTACTGATATGGTTGTTAAAACCGTGTTTTTGTTAACACTTCTGCTGATACCTGTCATTTTACCGGTACATGCCTACGCAATGCACATTATGGAGGGATTTCTGCCTCTATGGTGGTGCCTATGCTGGTATGCTGTGGTTTTACCATTTGTAGCGCTTGGAGTACGCATGATAAAAAAGCAAGCTCAGGAAAATTCATCATTTAAGTTGCTGCTTGGTGTCTCAGCGGGATTTTTATTTGTAGTGTCTGCTATGAAAATCCCATCTGTTGCCGGAAGCTGCTCGCACCCTACCGGGATAGGGCTCGGAGCAATACTATTTGGCCCTCTGCCTATGGTTGTGCTTTCTCTTATAGTTCTGGTGTTTCAGGCCCTGCTTTTGGCCCACGGCGGCGTTTCCACCCTTGGGGCCAATGTGTTTTCAATGGGAGTAATCGGCGCCTTTGTTTCTTTTGGCATATATGCTCTTATGAAAAAAATAAAGATGCCTATACAATTGTCGGTTTTCTTAGCCGCAGCTCTGGGTGACTTATCCACTTATATGGTAACGTCCCTCCAGTTAGCACTTGCCTATCCCACAGAGAACAACTATATTACATCGTTTTTAAAGTTTCTGTCTGTTTTTGCTGTTACCCAACTGCCCCTTGCAGCCTTAGAAGGCATCGTCACCGTTTTTGTTTTCAATTATCTCAGGAATTTTCAAAAAGACAACATTATACCAACCTATACAGTACAAAAGGAAAACAATACCAGATGAAGATAAAAATTATACTCCTTAGCGCTCTCATTCTCTGCATAGCCACTGTTGGCATAGTCTCTTACGGTACCACCGGTTTTACCGGAACCGATGACCAGGCGGAGCAGTTGATTACTACAGTCCAACATGACTATAAGCCATGGATTAAGCCGCTATGGGAGCCCGGGAGGCTGGAAGGTGTTCTGTTTTCAGTTCAGATACTAATTGGTTTTACGTTAATAGGTTATTTTCTGGTGTTCAGAAAAAAGAAAAAATAAGTTACCTTGCTGGATACGTACGCATATACAAATAAGTTGTGTCAGACCCATCCGGTGGAAAAAGTGTCATTTGCCCTGTCACTCCTTATGATTACCCTTATAAGCGATTCCCCGTTTGTATCTGTTATGACAGTGGTTATCATGGCCTTTGTATCTCTGTTCAGAGCGAATATCCCCCCTGGTTTTTATTTTAAATTCCTGCTGTCTTTTGCGTTTTTTGCTTTAACCACATCTGCTCTTACAGTACTGTCTTTTTCATCATTTCAAACAGGGCTCACAAAGGCTGCTCTTATGACAGCCCTTGCTCTTTTTTTTAAGGCTCTGGGTTCCGTGCTTTGCCTTTTTTTTATTTCCACAACGACTCCGTTTGTTCAGATAGTGTCCTGCTTGCAGAGACTCAGGATTCCGCCTGTGCTGATTGAAATTTCAGCCCTTACCTACAGGTTTATTTTTGTTTTGTTTGAAGTTTCAAGTAAAATCACAAAATCTCAATCCTCACGCCTTGGTTATATTTCCCTTAAATCCTCGTACCGGAGTCTTGGAATTTTGATTTCAAGTCTTTTTATTAAAACACTCAACCACGCGGCAACTCTGGAAAGGGGACTTCAGGTCAGAAATTTTCAGGGAAGCCTCAAAGTACCCGACAGAGAGTACTCATACTCTAAGATAAATGTGTTTTTTATAATATTAACAGTATCGTCACTGATTCTGATTTCAATTTTAACAAGAAGCTTAGCAAGGTGAACACACCACTTATTGAATTTAAAAATGTCTGTTATACATACCCTGACGGCACGGCTGCGCTTACCGGTGTTAATCTGTCAATTGAAAAAGGGGAAAAGACTGCACTTATCGGCCCAAACGGCTCAGGGAAATCCACACTGATTTTGCACCTTAACGGGCTGTTGAAACCTGCCGGCGGTAAGATTTTCTGCGGCGGGGTGGAAATCGGCTATAGTAAGGGCGATTTAATTAATCTTAGAAAGCGCATCGGGGTGGTCTTTCAGGACCCGGAGAGTCAGCTTTTCTCACTGACCGTGTATCAGGAGGTATCATTTGGCCCTGTGAACATGGCTTTGAGCATAGAAGAGGTAAGGCGCAGAGTGGAACAGGCGATGGCAAAAACAGAGGTGACACATTTAAGGGACAAGCCTGCTCACTTTTTAAGCCTTGGAGAGAAGAAGGCAGTCTCCATAGCGGACATTATCGCCATGGAGCCGGAGTTTATCGTGTTTGACGAACCCACCTCAAGCCTTGATTACAGACATAAAACCCGTATTATGGAAATACTGAATAATCTGCACGACAGCGGTGTGACGATATTGCTTGCAACCCACGATATTGACCTTGTCTATGCGTGGGCTGACCACGTTTATGTCTTAAACGAGGGTAAAATAATAACAGAGGGCAGCCCTGAGGCCGTTTTCTCAAAACTGACAAAAAACAGCTCCGTTGGCATTGCAAAACCCGTGGTTATGGAAATGTTTCAGGCACTCTCAAATGCGGGCTTACTGTTGAACAAGACAACCACCATACCTAAGACGAAAGAACAGTTAATTGAATTAATCAGGTCCTCAACAGGCACTTAATATGTACAAGTTACGCCTTCAACACACGTTGATGTTACATCATAAAGAACCAGACTTCCATCCCTTAAAAAATGCCTTTTCAATAAGCACGAATTTTCATGGTTATTTTTTTTATTTCAATTTAAAGGCATTTGCTAAAAGTATCCATTTATGCTATATATAACATACATAAAACGACAAGAAATTTATGAATATTAGTAACTTATTAGCGCCATATAATCCGTGGCGGCAAGATGGCAATGTTGATAATGCTTTTAAGCACCTGCCACAGTTTAAACGTCCGGTTTTTGAAGACATTTTTTTTGCACTTAAAAATGTACCTCAGATTATTTCAATAACCGGGCCCCGCCGTGTCGGGAAAAGTACTCTTATTCGCCAAACAATCAAAAAACTAATTGCTGAGGGAGTACACCCGCAGAGACTAATTTACTATTCAATGGACGATCCGGCCCTACTCCTTACCAATACAGACCATGATAAGTTTTTCACAGCCCTCATGGAACACAGTGTCAGCATGGATGCCCCTGACACAACATATGTGTTTTTGGATGAAATTCAGCGTTTCCCCGGTTGGGAGCTTTTCTTAAAGAAATACTACGATCTTGACTATCCGATACGGTTTTGCATCTCAGGGTCAGCCACAACTCCAATATTTAAAAAAAGCAGGGAAAGTCTTCTTGGCCGCATTAAGGATTTCCATGTGCTGCCGTTTTCATTCAGGGAATTTCTGTTGTATCATAATCTTGATCTTTCAGTTGTTTTGAATAATATATATAAGACCGGTAAAACTATTCAGGGAATGTTATCAGAACATTTTAAGTATGCAGACCTTGAGGAAGTTCACGTTCCTCAGATTGAAGAGCATTTAAGAGATAACATTTCATACTATTTTGAGATATTTCTGAAAGAGGGAGGTTTTCCGGAGGTCTGGAGCCTGCCCGACTGGGAAACCAAACAATCGTACCTGTTTGACAATCAGGTAAAAAAAGTGATTCTTGAGGACCTTGTGCTGACGGTAGAGCTTAGAAAACCGGAAATGCTCAAGAGGTTTTATATTTCACTTTTGGAAAATCCGGGACGTGAGATTAATTTTCAGAAATTAGCAAGTGATTTGGGCGTCAGTCGGGCAACAATAGAAACATACTTTCCGCTTCTTGAAATGACAGACCTGATTCGTCATATTGACCGGTTCAGCAAAAGCTATATAAGCACACGACGTGGCAACATTAAGTGTTATCTGACAGACCTTGCCCTCAGAAACGCAGTGCTGCGTATAGGTGACACGCTTTTAGAAGATGAGGCCACAGTGGGGTTGTATGCCGAAAACCTCGTATTCAATGCCCTTAAAAAATGGCAGGGTGTTGTTAATATCGGCTACTACAGGGATAAAACACGAGAGGTTGATTTTATTGTATCTGCCGGCGCCGGCAGATATTTACCGGTTGAGGTTAAGTACAAAAACAATATTAATGCAGGACAACTTAAGGTTATAAGAACACTATGTAAACAGTTTGACCAAAACGGCATCGTAGTTACAAAACAATGGGATGACTTTGGAAAAAGAGACTGCCTGTTTTACATCCCGCTTCCGCATTTTCTTCTTTTGTTTGATTAACAAGTCCTTTAAAGGGGGACTGCTACTTGGCATTAGTATCAGGCATAAAACCATTTGCTTTTTTTTATTTCTAAATAGTTAAATAGAAGAGATGTACAAAATAATTCTCTGTAACATATATTTATGTCTGTAGGCAGGCTGATAATAGGCGGCCTCAGGGGCGGCTCAGGGAAGACTACGCTGTCTTTGGGGCTTTTAAAGCACTGGAGTGACAGCCGGCGCCGCATTGTTCCTTTTAAAAAGGGTCCGGATTATATAGATGCCGGATGGCTCTCTCAGGCTGCCGGCCGGCAGTGTTATAACCTTGATACATTTATCATTCCGCAAGACAAAATCCTGCAATCTATATCAAATAACTCTAAGGAGGCCGACTTCATTGTAATAGAGGGAAACAGGGGGCTCTATGACGGTGTGGACTCAAAGGGCACTTTCAGCACCGCCTCTCTTTCCTTACTTCTTGACGCACCGGTTATCCTTGTTGTTGACTGCATAAAGGTTACTACAACTGTGGGTGTAATTGTAAAGGGTATTGTTGAGTTTGACCGCAGAGTCAGAATAAAAGGCGTTGTGCTTAACAATGTGTCAAACCAGCGGCATGAGTCGGTTATCGTTGAAGCAGTGGAAGGCTACTCCGGTGTACCGGTTCTTGGAGCGCTCAAAAAAGTATCCAGAGTCCTTTTGCCTGAAAGACACATGGGGCTTGTAACCGCCGAGGAACACTTACAGGCTCAAAGGGCTCTTAACGAGATGTGTATGCTTGTAAGGGACTGTGTGGATACCGATAAACTATGGGAAGTGGGCATGGACACAGACACACTATGCCTCCCTCCGCCGGATGAGGCAGTATATGTCAACAGTGAAAAGGTAATAATCGGCATTATAAAAGACGCCGCTTTTCAGTTCTACTATCCTGAGAATCTGGATGAATTAAGAAAAGCAGGTGCAAAGCTTATAGAGTTAAGCGCTGTTGCGCAAACAACGCTGCCCGAGCTGGATGCTCTTTATATCGGAGGCGGCTTTCCTGAAATAAACGCTATAAAACTCTCGGAAAATGCAGATTTCAGGAAACAGCTAAAAGAGGCCATAGAGAATGGCCTTCCCGTCTATGCCGAATGTGGCGGACTGATGTTTCTTGGCAGCAGCATAACCATCGGCGATACAAGATATCCGATGACCGGAATCTTTCCGTTTGACTTTGAAATGGAGGCAAAACCTCAGGCACACGGATACACGGTAGTGGAAACGGTTAAAGAAACTCCGTTTTTTGCTAACAATGTGTTGCTTAGGGGACATGAGTTTCACTACTCAAGAGTAAGTGTTTCAAGCTCAAGGCAACTGGATTTTGCTTTAAAGATGAAAAGGGGTAAGGGGATTTTTAACGGTCAGGATGGAGCATGTTATAAAAATGTATTTGCCTGTTACACGCACCTTCACGCCCTTGGAGCTGATGAATGGGTAAAGGGTATGATAAATGCCGCAGAGCAGTACAAAAGAGCAAGGGGGGGATAGATGATGGAGAGCTTTTTAAAGAATCTTAAAAAAAACGAAATATCTATAAGGCAATTAAAACAAAAGATAAAAGCCCACATAGAGAGAAATGAGTTCTCAGAAATAGAGGAATTTGTAAAAGAAGACAAAAGAGTGCTGAGTGCATTGGTGTCTATGTCTTACGATAAGACATTGGAGGGCAGTTGGAAGGCGGCGTTGTTAACCGGTCAGATAATAGGGCGCATGGCGGAGACGGACTCACAGGAGGCGCGCGGTCAGGTGCAGAGGCTTATCTGGAATATGAGTGACGAGTCGGGCACAATCCCGTGGATGGTGCCTGAGATACTGGGTGAGGTGGTTAGGGAAAATCCAAGGCCATTTACAGACATACCGGCCATAATTGTCGGCTACTCACATTCAGAGACTGAAGATAATATTTTTCTTGCCGGTGTGCTGTATGCTATTGGACGAATTGGAGAGATTCACAAAGAGTACATCGCCGATTTTCCCTACATACTGGTGAAAGAGTGCTTTCTGCATAGAGAAGCAGATGTGTGTGTAAATGCGGTAATTGCAGCCAAAAGGCTTGGCATGACAGGGCTGGATGATGTATTGTCTCAGGTTAAACAAAGACATGAACTCGTAACTGTTTACTATGACAACAGACTCAGGACGTTAACAATATCAGAGATGACCAAAGAGTTATTTCCATAAAAAGGGAGAATAAATGGATAAGTTATTAATAAGAGGGGGCGGGAAACTTCATGGGGAGGTGGAGATAAGCGGAGCAAAGAATGCAGCGCTTCCCATCATGGCTGCAACGATATTAAGCCCTGCACAAAACATCCTGTACAACATCCCTGATTTAAAAGACATAAAAACCATGTCAACAGTGCTTCAGAGTATGGGGGGGGAGGTTAGCAGGGATGGAGCGGCTCTGAGGATAAATACCGGCGGGGTGGAAACAGTGGAGGCACCTTATGAGCTTGTAAAGACCATGAGGGCATCGGTGTTGACCCTTGGGCCGCTTATGGCGCGTTTTGGTTATGCAAAAGTGTCACTTCCCGGAGGATGCGCCATAGGGGCAAGGCCGATAAACCTTCACCTGATGGGGCTTGAGAAAATGGGGGCGGATATAACCCTCTCACAGGGATACGTAATTGCAAAGGCTAAGCGGCTTAAGGGCGCCACAATACCATTTGACACGGTGACGGTAACAGGTACGGAAAATTTAATGATGGCCGCCGTGTTTGCAGATGGAGTAACACGGCTTGAAAATGCAGCCCGTGAACCGGAAGTATGTGACCTTGCAGCAGCTTTAATTCAGATGGGAGCTCATATAACAGGCGCAGGCTCATCCATTATAGAAATCGAGGGAGTGAAAGAGTTGAAACCCGCCAATCACAGAGTGATACCCGACAGGATAGAGACCGGCACTTTTATGGCCTTTGCCGGAATAACCGGCGGTGACATCCTGATTAAAAACTGTGAGGTTTCACATGTTGGACTGGTGATGGAAAAATTCAGAGAGACCGGCATTGTAATAAAAGAAGACTCCGGAGGACTCAGAGTAACAGGGCCGCAATCGGGCACTCTTAAGGCTACAGATATTAGAACACAGCCATATCCGGGCTTTCCCACAGACATGCAGGCACAGCTTATGGCCATGATGTGTGTGGCGGACGGAACTAGTGTCATCAGAGAGACAATTTTTGAAAACCGTTTTATGCATGTGGCCGAATTAAGGCGAATGGGGGCCAACATTGAGGCTGAGGATAATGTGGCTACCGTAAAGGGTGTAAGCAAGCTACTGGGTGCTCAGGTTATGGCAACCGACCTCAGGGCAAGTGCATCCCTGGTAGTAGCGGCACTTGCCGCTTCCGGTGAGACTGTAATAGACAGAATTTACCATCTTGACCGCGGCTATGAAAAAATAGAGGCTAAGCTTTCAAGTATTGGGGCTGATATTCAGAGAATCAGGCAATAGAATTATTGCGTTATTATGACAAGAAGGGCTTTTTTGGTTAACCTCTTAAGGGGCGGCATGTTGTTTACCGGACTGAAGGGCTTTTATAATACAACAAGGTATCAGTTACAGCTTAGCAGGGCGGATTTAAAAATACGCAATTTGCCGTTATTTTTCAGAGGCTTTAAGATAGCACTTCTAAGTGATTTTCACAGTTCTTTTTTAGTCGGTGAGGCTGTTATTTCAAAAGCAAGGGAAATGGCTATGAGGGAGAGGCCGGATATGATAGCCTTAACAGGGGATTTTGTAACCGGCACAAATGAGGTCGGGGGCAGCAAAAGCGAAAGTCTGGAAAAGTTTGATGTAAAATATGTCGATAGTTGTGCACGGGCACTTAAAGGGCTCAGTGCACCGTTAGGGATTTACGGGGTTTTAGGAAACCACGACTTCTGGTGCGGCAAGGAGGCGATTGATGCAATTTACTCCACCTTTGAGCGGCAATTAGGTGTAAAATGGCTTAGGAACGAAAACGTCACCTTAGCAGGTGACGGCGGACAGATAGACATCCTGGGTGTTGATGATTACTGGGAAAAGTCCTGCTCCCTCAGAGATGCTTTTAAGGGGCTTAGGGATGATACCGTTAAGGTTTTGTTAAGCCATAACCCGGATATCAATGTGGAGATAGAGGCACATAGAAAGAGGGTGGATGTTGTACTCTCAGGGCATACCCACGGCGGGCAGGTGGTACTTCCAATTGTTGGTTCGCCGTTTCTGCCGTCCACAATGGGACAGAAGTACTTAAGAGGTATTATTAAAGATGACAGCCGTCAAACATGTGTTACAAACGGAATCGGAATCAACATAGTGCCCCTTCGCTATAACTGCCCGCCTGAGGTGACACTTATAACCCTCTATGGAGAGTAATATATGAAAACAGCGTGTGTTTTAATGCTTTTAATATTAATTATGTTTACAGACGTATCAGAGGCACAGTTTTCGGCTATAAAAGCCACGGTCAGAAATCAGGAAGTTTCAGCAAAACTTGCAGAGGCTCAGAGAGTTTTAGATGAGGGAAAGACCGCTAAGACTTTGGCACTGAAAGACGTAACCCTGTATCAACATAAGATAAATGTCATTAGAACCAGAGCGGTAAGTAAAGAACGTAGGGGGATGAGACCTCAGGAGGCTGAGGAACTCTCCAAATTGCTGGACATATTGATAATTGAAATTAAAGTCTCTGTAACGCCGCCCGGGGATGACTGACAATGTTAGCGGAATGAGTTTTTATTTACCCCGTCTGTCTTTATCTGCTTTAGAAAATTGTTGTTTTTCCTGCCGGGTTTCTGTTATTGTAGAGACGCAGGTATGATAGATTTAATAGAAAGCATGACGGCAAGGCTCTTGTGGGAGACGAAGGCTGTGCGGGTATCGCTGGATAGCCCATTTAAACTTACCTCCGGCAACTACAGCCCTATATACGTAAATTGCAGGGCTTTGATCTCTGATGCGCCTGCTATGGACATCATATCGGCATTTTGCCACTGGATACACGTTGAAAATGCACTGGAGGCTGATTTAATAGCAGGCGGGGAAACTGCAGGAATTCCATTTGCCGCTTACATTGCCCATCGACTTGCCAAGCCGATGGTGTATGTTAGAAAGAGCCCAAAGCAGCATGGTATGGGAAGCGTGGTTGAGGGGACGGTGAGGATAGGGCAGAGTGTGCTTTTAATTGAAGACCTTATAACTGACGGCGGCAGTAAAGAGAAATTTGTATCCGGTTTAAGGGAAAACGGCCTTATCGTCAACCACTGTCTTGTTATTTTTGACAGAGAACAGGGCGGGGCCGATTTTTTAAACTCCATGGGGGTGTCTTTGCACCATCTGTGCACTATGTCGGCGGCAATCCAAAGCTGGGTTAAGATGGACCTTGTTAAAGATTCTGAAAAGGATGAGATACTGTTTTATATAAACAACCCTAAAGGCTGGCACGAAAAAAGGGGTTTTCATTTTATAGAAGATATTACCTCCTGAGAAACTCACGCCACACTCAACCTCCAGTTTTATAGTACAATACAGAAGTGACATGTTATGAAAAAACCCACAACAAAGGAAAAAATACTACAGGCTGCCACAGAGTTATTTTCGTATAAGGGCTATACCTCTGCGACAACCCGTGAGGTTGCTAAAGAAGCAGGTGTTTGCGAACTAACCGTCTTCAGATATTTTTTAACAAAAGAGAAGCTTTTTACAGAAATACTGGAGAGTTATCTAAAACCGCCATATGCAGAGGAAATGTACAAACAGACTGATGGTTTGTCTAAAAGGGAAATAATTTCAGGACTTTGGAGCAGACTATTTAAGCATTTTCAGAGCAGTAAAAAAATACAAACCATTGTGCTCTCGCAGTCTTATAAAAACAAGGAGGTTGCACAGATGAGCAAATGTTATTTTACCGATATAGAAACACTATTAACAGACTGTATAAAAAAAACCGGTATTTTGGAACACACAGAAGCTGTCAACTTTGCAGCTGCCACCCTACATGGGGCATATGCTTTTTTTGTTTTAGAGGAAATTATAAAAGGACGGAGTGTTGATGATACTGAGATCAAACAGAATGGAAAATTATTTGCCGACATTATTAATGTTTAAAGAGATAGTTTTTTTTACATCACTCTACGTTTGTTGCAAAAATGCAACATAAAATGATTATCCGTGGCGGCGGTATTTGTGTGATACAGCCATTTAACAAGCCGGTTAACCCTTATATTTAAACAGGTTACTCAACTGTTGCAAAAAAGCCTCAAATTTAAAGTCTTTTTCTTAAATCTGTATCTTTAAAATCTTATCAAAACATGGATTTATGAATTATTTATCAGCATATTCATCATCCGGCATGAATATTGCATATATATAGTAACTGCAATAAAATAGGTTTCATAACCTAAAACTGTGATAAGCGCAATGTATGTTTTGTAATCACAGGCAAAAACGGGGGTAACAATTATGCAAATGCGACTAAGCTGTTTTTCGATGTCTGCGGGGATGTTGGCAATAATTCTGTTTCTGGTTGGCATGCACCACTTTGATACGGTGTCGGTTTTAACACAAAAAAATGTGCAATTATCGAGAAAAATAAACACGTTGGAAACATCTTTTCTTACAGATTTAGAAAAAGGCGAGTTTGAGGTAACCGCCTATGATGTATCTTTAAGGAGCACAGGTAAGTGGAGCCGCTTTCGCCTGACAAAAAGCGGCACAACACCACATAAGTACAGAACCGTGGCGGTTGACCCTGCGATAATCCCGATTGGTTCTCTTGTGTATATAGAGGGAATCGGCTGGCGGATAGCCGAGGACACCGGCAGCAAGATTAAGGGTAAAATGATAGACGTGTTTTTTGATACAACTGAGGAGGCCATGGACTTCGGAAGGCAAACTCTCAGGGTGTATTACTATAATTCCAATTCTAATTCAAAAGTATAACGCAGGCGGCAAGGAACAAGCGACGCCTCCCCTCACAGGGGATTCCCCTTAGGGGAGACGTCAAGGGGCTTTCGACGAAGCCAACAAAGTTAATCGAATAAATGCAGCCTGGAATTAGTCTTTACTTTGATAGAAATAATCCCGACTTTTATGTTAGCCTAAGTATAATCAATAATATAAAGAGGCAAAATGCACCAACACTAT